>JASHTP010000255.1 GCA_030040495.1 Alphaproteobacteria bacterium | reverse complement strand
CCGCGCCGCCCGAGCCCGCGCCCGGCGGCGATGCGGGCGCGGTCATCATCCACACCGCGGCGGTCGACGGGCAGCCGCGCGGCGCGCTGCTCTCGCAGGCGAATCTCGTTGCCGCCGCCGGCCAGCTGGCGCTGTGCTGGCAGCTCGACGAGCGCGACGTCGGGCTGGTCGCTCTGCCGCTCTTTCACATTGCCGGGCTCGGCCTGCTGCTCGCCCTCCAGCGCGCCGGCGGCACCTCGCTCATCCTGGCGAAATTCGAGGCCGAAGCCGCGGCGCGGCTGGTCGCGGCGGAGCGCGCGACGGCGTTCGTCGAGTTCGCGCCGATGCTGGGCTCGCTGCTGGACAAGGCGGCGGAGATCGGCGCCAGCCTCGCCAGCCTGCGCGCGGTCGCCGGCCTCGACACGCCGGAGACCATCGCCCGCCTCGAGGCGGCCTGCCCGGCGGCGCGCTTCTGGGCGGGCTACGGCCAGTCGGAAGTCTCCGGCTTCGTCACCCTGTCGCCCTGGCGCGAGCGGCCCGGCTCGGCCGGACGCGCCACGCCCCTCAATCTGGTGGCGGTGGCGGACGAGCTCGACCGGACGCTGCCGGCAAACGAGGTCGGCGAGATCGTGGTGAAGGGGCCGCTGGTGTTTCGCGGCTATTGGCGGCGCGACGCCGACAATGCGCTCGCCTGGCGCAACGATTGGCACCACACCGGCGATCTCGGCCGTTTCGACGCGGACGGCTATCTCTGGTATGCCGGGCGCTCGCCCGCCAAGGAGCTGATCAAGCCCGGCGGCGAGAATGTCTATCCCGCCGAGGTCGAGCGGACCATCAGCGAGCACCCGGCGATCGCCGACGTCGCCGTCATCGGGGTGCCCGACGCGCACTGGGGCGAGGCGATCAAGGCGGTCTGTGTCTGCCGGCCCGGGGCGGCGGTCAGCGCCGCCGCGCTGATCGATTTCGTCGGCGGCCGCATCGCCCGCTACAAGAAGCCGAAGCACGTGGTCTTCGTCGCCGCGCTGCCGCGGACCGCGAGCGGGTCGGTCGACCGCGCCAAGGTCAAGCAAGAGCATGGCGGCGCCTGAAGCCGGGCGCGGCGGGAGCGGAGCCGGGAGGCAGAAAATGCTGGAAGGAAAAGTCGCCATCGTCACCGGCGCGGCGCGGGGGCTCGGGCGGGAGTATGTCCGCGTCCTCGCCGAGGCCGGGGCCAAGGTCGTCGCTGCCGATCTCCGCGACTGCGCCGAGACGGCGGCGCTGGCCGGCGCCAACGCCGCCGGCGACGCCGCCGATGTCGCCGACATGGACTCGGTCCGAGCCTTGGCCGCGCGGACGGTCGAGCGCTTCGGCCGCATCGACATCCTGGTCAACAACGCCGCGCTCTACGCGACGCTGAGGGGCGGCCGCTTCGACGCCATCGACGAGGCGGCGTGGGACGACGCCATGCGCGTCAACGTCAAGGGCATCTGGCAGTGCTGCAAGGCGGTGGTGCCGCAGATGCGCAAGACCGGCGGCGGCAGCATCGTCAACATGGCGTCGCTCGCCGCCCTCTACGGCACGCCCTTCGCGCTGCACTACACCGTGTCGAAGGCGGCGGTGATCGGGCTCACCCGCGGCCTCGCGCGCGAGCTCGGACGCGACAATATCCGCGTCAACTGCATCGCTCCGTCGGCGGTGCTGACCGAAGGCACCCGCGAATTCTTCGGCGAGAAGCACGAGCGCGCGCTCCAGGTCATCGCCGCCGGCCAGTCGATCCAGCGCAACCTGCAGCCGAAGGACGTCGCCGGCGCGGTGCTGTGGCTCGCCTCCGACCAGTCCGCCTTCGTCACCGGCCAGACGATCGCCGTCGATGGCGGCACGGTGCTGCTCTAGGCTCCAGACTCAATCAGGTCCACCAGATGATAGCAGCGGCGATGGCGACGGTGGCGGCGAAGTTGGCCGCGAGCTTGTCGTATCGGGTAGCGACGCGTCGCCAATCCTTGAGGCGACAGAACATGCGTTCGATGAGATTGCGCTGTTTGTAGGCTTCCGCGTCGAACGCATGGAAGCGCTTGCGGGTGGGGTTATTGGGGATCACCGGCTTGGTGCCGCGCTCGAGTAGAAACTGGCGCAGGCCGTCGCTGTCGTAAGCGGTGTCACCGGCACACGAGCGGGCCGGCGGCAATGGTGCGAGCAGCATCAAGGCGAGGCGGACATCGCCGAGCTGGCCTGGGGTTATCTCAAGCGCGACGGGTCGGCCGCGGCCATCGACAACGGCGTGGACCTTCGTCGTGCGACCACCGCGTGAGCGGCCGATCGCCTGCGCCTCGGCCCCCCTTTTCCGCCCGCCGCGGAGCGATGCGCCTTGGCGGTGGTGCTGTCGATGATCTGAACGTCGCCAGGGCTGACCGTCACCAACGCTTCGAACAGTCGCCGCCACAAGCCGCGTCGCGCCCAACGATGGAAGCGGTTGTAGATCGTTGTTGGCGGTCCATAGAGCGCCGGACAATCCTGCCACCGGCACCCCACTTTCAGCACGTGGATGATGCCGCTCAAAATCCGCCGGTCATCCTTGCGATGCGCACCAGGTTGGTTCTTCGGCAACAGGGGCTCGATCGCCGCCCACTGTCGATCGTCAAGCCAAAATTCTCCTGCCATGATCCAAGCTCCTTCGCTTCAAAGCTTGAATCACGTCCAACCAAAACAATCAATGCTTTGATTGAGTTTTGACCCTAGCCCGGATTTCTCACACGGACACGTGCCGCGTTGCACCCTGTCGGCGCGATGTTGGGAGCAAGGGCGCAGGCGATGCAGGCGTCGTCAGGCCCGCGGCGCCCTTCGACAGGCTCAGGGTGAGGGCGGCAGCGCGCCAACAGGGTGCAAGCCGGAGCGACGGCGCTCTTTGGCGCCGCAGGGCATGCCGGTGTGAGAAATCCGGGCTAAGTGAGCGCGCCGCCGATCTTCGCCTTGTCGACCGAGGCCTTCACCACCGGGATCTCGGCGTCGGCGAGCGGGCGCATGCGCTCCTTGCGCGCGAGCGCGCGGGCGATGAAGGGCGCGAGCTCGGCCGCCTTCGCCGCCTCGCGCGCCGCGGCCTCCGCCTTGAACTCGGGCATCACCGCGGCGGCGAAGAGCTCGAGCGCCTCGCAGATATGGTCGTGGCGGTTCCGTCCGGCCTGCTGCAGGAAGATGATCTGATCGACGCCCGCCTCCTGGAAGCCGCGCAGATGGCGGCGCATGTCCTCGGGCGTGCCGATGCCCGCCGCCTGGCCGGCCTGGTGCGCCGCAGCGGCGGCGACGAGGCGGTCGGTCTTGTCGCCGCGCTTCTCGAGGAACTCGGGATAGAGCCGGGTGCGGCCGGGCACGCTGTCCTGCGCCACCAGCGCGTTCAAGGCATAGCCGAAGAACTCGAACCCCTCCTGGCCGCGCCGGATCGCCTCGGCGCGGTCGCGATGGATCGAGAAGGCGGAGACCATGGCGAGGTTGGCGTTGACGCTCCAGCCGAGCGGCACGCAGGCCTCGCTCCGGATGATGTCGTAGTAGATCCGGCTCCAGCCGCGCGCCTCCTCGGGATCGACGAAGGAAAAGGCGAGCGCGCCGAGGCCGAGGCTCGCCGCGATGCGGATCGTCTCGCGGTTGGTGCAGGCCATCCACATCGGCGGGTGCGGCTTCTGCAGCGGCTTCGGCAGCACGTTGCGGCAGGGCATGGAGAAGGACTTGCCCTCGAAGCCGGGATAGGGCTCGAGCACCATCATGTTGGCGATCTGCTCCGCCGCCTCGAGCGCCATGGCGCGCTTCTCCTTGGCCGGAATGCCGAAGCCGCCGAGCTCGAGCCGGGTCGCGCCCTCGCCGATGCCGAAATCGACGCGCCCGTCGGACATGAGGTCGAGCGTGGCGATGCATTCGGCGGTGCGCGCGGGATGGTTGTAGCGCGCGATCACCTGGCGGATGCCGTGGCCGAGGCGGATGGTGCGAGTGAGCGACGCGGCGCTCGCCAGGAACACCTCGGGCGCCGAGGAATGCGAATACTCGTCGAGGAAGTGATGCTCGACCTCCCAGGCATGGTCGTAGCCGAGCCGGTCGGCGAGCACGACCTGCTCGAGCGCCTCCTTGAACAGGCGATGCTCGTCGCCGGGCGCCCAGGGCTTGGGCAGCTGCAGCTCGTAGAACACCCCGAAGCGCATGCGCCTCTCCCGAGTTTCGGCCGCGCCCGTTCGGCTCGGCCGGTCCGCGACCATGCTAGCGGAGGGCGCCGGCCGCGGCCATCGCCGGCGCCTCGTTCCAGTTTCGTTCGCGCCGCCGCGCGGCCGGCCGCTTGACGCAAGTCAATGTGGTGCCGGCTGGGCGATCGGAGGATGATGGCGGCTGGTAAGGGAGGAAACATGCTGCGGAAGGTGAGGCTCGAAGTGGCGCGGGGCCACGAATTCCCCGAAGGCAGCGCGGCCCACGGCTACGAGCTGACGCTGCCGCTGGCGACGGACGGGGCGCTCGACCGCGAGCTCTGGCACAAGCACCGCAAGGAGACGCGCTTCCGCCGCTTCTGGGGCGACGAGGAAGCGCGCGGCCATCTCGCCCACGGCCACCAGGGCTGGGCGCTGGCGTTCGACGACGGCAGCGGCGGCGCCGAGATCATCTTCAAGGCCGAGACGCACCGCTTCGTGGCCGGCGACTATGTCTCGATAAAGGAGCGCGACGGGGTGACCCGCACCTTCCGCATCGCATCCATCGCCTGAGCGACAGGGAAGGACCGACGATGGCCGACCAGGATGCCGCCCCGCCCCACGAGCCGGGGCTCGCCGCGCTGCTGACCAAGCTCTTCCGCGACGCGGAGACGCTGCTGCTGCAGCAGCTCGCGCTGTTCCGCGCGGAGCTGGGCGAGAATGCCGGGCGCCTGATCGGCGGCCTCCTGGTGCTGCTCGCCGGCGCGGCGGTGGCGCTGATCGGCGGCCTCGCGCTCGTCGCCGCCCTCATCCTGCTGCTCGGCCGGATCATGCCGCTCTGGGCCGCCTCCGCCCTGGTCGGCGCCGTCATCGTCGCCGCCGGCGTCGCGCTCATCCTCTATGGCCGCCGGCTGGTGGCGCGGGCGAGCCTCGTGCCGCGGCAGAGCCTGCAGGTGCTGCGCGAGACCGGCGACTGGCTGCGCGAAGAGCTGAC
>JASHTP010000254.1 GCA_030040495.1 Alphaproteobacteria bacterium | reverse complement strand
TCGCCGGCGGCCGCCAGCGGTCGCTCTTGCGACCGCGAGAGCCCGCACCGTGCAGAATTCCGAGGAGCTTCGATGCCGCTCACCGCACCCGCAACCGCCGCCGACACCGGCCCGCTGCTGCCCGATCTCCTGAACCTCACCGGCCGCGCGCTCGACGCCGCCGAAGGGCTGCTCGCCGCGGCGAAGCGGCTGCTGCTCGCCGAGCTCGCGCCCGGCGGCGCGATCGATCCGGCGCTGCTCGAAGCGCGGCAGTTCGCCGCGCACGGCTATGCCTGGATGGCCACCTATGTCGAGGCGCTGCGCCGCATGCGGCTCTGGGCCGAGCGGCTCGATGCGGCGGGAGATCTGCGCGAGCTCGAGGCGCTGATGCTGCAGATGGCGTTCGGCGAGTATCTGGGCCAGCTCGCCGGCGGCATCGCGCTGAGCCAGGGCGAGGTGGTGCGGCCGCACGATCTCGGCCTCGGCGACGCGGAGCTCAAGCCCTTCCGCCGGCCCGAGACCGAGCTGCTGCTGCGTAGCGGCAACAGCGAAGCGGCGCGCGCCCGGCTCGCCGCGCTTTTGGCGCACGCGCTCGAGGGCGGCGATTTCGGCCGGCTCGGCCTCGACGAGGAAGCGCTCGAGATGGTGCGCGACCAGTTCCGCCGCTTCGGCGCCGAGCGGGTCAAGCCCTTCGCCCATGACTGGCACTTGAAGGACGAGCTCATCCCGCTGCCGGTGGTGGAGGAGATGGCCGGGCTCGGCGTCTTCGGCCTCACCGTGCCGGAGGAGTTCGGCGGCCTCGGCCTCGGCAAGCTCGCCATGTGCATCGTCTCCGAGGAGCTGTCGCGCGCCTATATCGGCGTGGGCTCGCTCGGCACCCGCTCGGAGATCGCGGCCGAGCTCATCCGCCTCGGCGGCACTGCGGCGCAGAAGGAGAAGTACCTGCCGCTGATCGCCACCGGCGCGATCCTGCCCACCGCGGTCTTCACCGAGCCCAACACCGGCTCCGATCTGGGCTCGCTCAGGACGCGCGCCGTGCGCGAAGGCGATCGTTATCGCATCTACGGCGCCAAGACCTGGATCACCCACGCCGCGCGCACCGACCTCATGACCCTGCTGGTGCGCACGGATCCCGCCACCGCCGACTATCGCGGCCTCAGCATGTTCCTGGCGGAGAAGCCGCGCGGCACTGCCGCCGACCCGTTCCCGGCGCCGGGCATGAGCGGCAGCGAGATCCGCGTGCTGGGCTATCGCGGCATGAAGGAGTACGAGATCGGCTTCGACGGCTTCGCCGTGCCGGCGGAGAATCTGCTCGGCGGCATCGAAGGGCAGGGCTTCAAGCAACTCATGGCCACCTTCGAGAGCGCGCGCATCCAGACCGCGTCGCGCGCCGCCGGCGTGGCGCAGAACGCGCTCGAGCTCGGGCTCGCCTACGCGCTCGAGCGCCGGCAGTTCGGCAAGCCGATCTACGCGTTCCCGCGCGTCTATGGCAAGCTCGCCTGGATGGCGGTCGAGACCATGGTGGCGCGCCAGTTGACCTACTTCGCCGCGCGCGAGAAGGACAGCGACCGGCGCTGCGACATCGAGGCCGGCATGGCGAAGCTGCTCGCCGCGCGCACCGCCTGGGCCAACGCCGACAACGCGCTGCAGATCCATGGCGGCAACGGCTACGCGCTCGAATATCCGATCAGCCGCGTGCTGTGCGACGCGCGCATCCTCAACATCTTCGAGGGCGCCGCCGAGATCCAGGCGCACGTCATCGCCCGCGGCCTGCTCGCCGGCCGCAACTGAGCCGCCCTCCGACCGAACTCACAGATCGCTCACAAGCGCCGGTGCCGGCGCCGGCCTAGGCTCTTCCGGCAGCGAGGGGCTCCGGGACGATGGCGCAAGGCTGGGAACAGGATTGGCAGTCGATGCTGCGCCGGCGCGACGCGGCACTGGCGCGCTCGCGCGAGATCCAGGCCGAGATCGCCGCGCTGCTGCGCCGGCGCCAGCCGCCGCCGATGGAGCTGCTGCGCGAGGCCGAGCGCGCCGAAGGCGACCTGGCCGAGCTCAAGGCGCGGCTGCGCGATTTTCTGCGCCGACTCGGCTGAGCGATTCCGCCTTGCCCGGCGACGGGTAAACGGGCGATTCTCTCCGTCGGCATCTGAACGACGAACGGGCTCCGCCCATGCCGGTACCGCCGGTCGCGAACCTTGCCCTGCTGCTCGGGCTGTCCTTCTTCTTCGGCCTCGCCTTCGAGGATTTCTACCGCCGCGGCGACGGGCCGCGGCCGGGCGGAGTGCGCACCTTCCCGCTCCTGGCGATGACCGGCGGCGCGCTCTACCTGCTCGACACGACGCGGCTGCTGCCGCTGGCCGCCGGCCTGCTGATCCTCGGCGCCTGGCTCATCGTCTACTACCGCGACCGCACGCGCGCCGTCGACGCCACCGGCGCGCCCGATGTCGAGCTGATCGTGCCGGCCTGCAACGTGCTGGCCTATCTGCTGGGACCGATCTCGCTGGGCGAGCCCGCCTGGGTCGGCGTCGGCGTCACCGTCACCGCGGTGCTGCTGCTCACCGGCCGCGAGCGCCTGCACGAGCTCGCCCGGCGGCTCGAGCTGCGCGAGATCGTCACCGCCGGCCAGTTCCTCATCCTCACCGGCCTCGTCCTGCCGCTGCTGCCGGATCAGCCGGTGACGACGCTCACCGCGATCACCCCTTACAAGGCCTGGCTCGCCCTGCTGGCCGTCTGCACCATCTCCTATGCTAGCTACCTGCTGCAGCGCTATGTGGCGCCGCCGGGCGGCGACCTCTGGGTCGCGGCGCTGGGCGGGCTCTACTCCTCGACCGCGACCACGGTGGTGCTGGCGCGCCGCGCCGCGGCGGATCCCGCCGACCTGCCGCGCGCGCTGGCCGGGATCATCCTCGCCACCGCGCTCATGTATCCGCGCGTGCTGGCGGTGATCGCCGTCTTCGATCCGAGCCTGGCGCTCGGGCTGGCGCCGCCGCTGCTTGCACTTTGCGTGCTCGGCCTGGTGCTGGCGGCCTGGCAGTACCGCCGCGCCGGCGCGGCGCGCGGCGGCGCCGGCGAAGGGGTCGAACCGCGCAACCCGCTCGAGCTCAACGCCGCCGCGCTCTTTGCCGTGCTCTTCGTCGTCATCTCCATCGTCTCGAGCTGGGTCAAAAGCCGCTTCGGCGAGGCCGGCATCGACGTCCTCGCCGCCGTCGTCGGCGTCACCGACATCAATCCCTTCGTGCTGAGCCTCGCCCAGGGCGCCGCCGCGCCGCTCTCGGTCGGCGCCGCCGCCGCCGCGGTGCTCATCGCCGTCGCGTCCAACAATCTCGTCAACGCCTTCTATACCGCAGCGTTCGCCGGGCTGCGCGCAAGCCTGCCGGCGGCGCGCTCGCTCGTCGTCCTGGGGCTGAGCGGCGTCGCCATCGCCCTGTGGCTGATCTCGCACGGAGCGTGAAAGGAGGGAGAATGGCCAACAAGCCGCCGCGCCGCGCCGCGGAGCTTGACGAGCGCGTCTACGCGAAGGCGCTCGTCAAGCTGCAGATCGAGTTGGTCAAGCTGCAGCGCGAGCTGATCGCCTGCGGCGAGCGCATCCTGGTCCTCATCGAGGGCCGCGACGCCGCCGGCAAGGACGGCGCGATCAAGCACATCATCGAGCATCTGAGCCCGCGCGAGACGCGCGTGGTGGCGCTGGGGCCGCCCTCGGACCGCGAGCGGCATTCCTGGTACTTCCAGCGCTATGTCCGCTATCTCCCGTCGGCGGGCGAGATGGTGCTGTTCAACCGCAGCTGGTACAACCGCGCCGGCGTCGAGCCGGTGATGGGCTTCTGCACCAGGCGCGAGGCGCGAGAGTTCCTCGAGACCGTGCCGGATTTCGAGCGCATGCTGGTGCGCTCCGGCATCAAGCTGTTCAAATACTATCTCGACATCGACCGGCACGAGCAGAGGCGCCGTCTTGCCGCCCGCCGCCGCGACCCGCTGAAGCAGTGGAAGCTGAGCCCGGTCGACGCCAAGGCGCAGAAGCTGTGGCGCCAGTACAGCGCGGCGCGTGACGTGATGTTCCGGCGCACCCACACCGAGATCGCGCCCTGGACCGTCATCCGCGCCGACGACAAGCATCAAGCACGGCTCAACCTCATCCGCGACCTGCTGTCGCGCCTCGACTACCGCGACCGCGACAAGCGTCTGATCAAGCCAGAACGCGACATCGTCTTCCCCTTCGAGCCGCGCTTCCTCGCCGACGGGAGCATTGCTCGGTAAGCGCCCGCAGGGCGCTTATCCGCGGCGGCGTCAGCGATTGCGCGGCAATCACGGGAGCCGCACCGTTCGGACTAGCGGCCTCACGCGTTCACCAGCGCCACCACCCCGAACGCGGCGAAGAGCGCGGCCGCCGCGCGGCGCGTCCAGCGGGGATCGAGGCGCGTCCCGGCATAATGGCCGAACAGCACCGTCGGAACGTCGACCGCCATCATGCCGATAGTGGTGCCGAGGATGACCGGCAGGACCGCGTCGAAGCGCGCGGCCAGCGCGACGGTGGCGATCTGCGTCTTGTCGCCCATCTCGGCGAGGAAGAAGCTTGCGGCCGTGACGAGATAGGCGTTCCCGCCGACGCGCCGCACCGCCCGGCTCGCCTCGATGCGGTCGGGAACGAGCGTCCAGGCGGCCATGCCGAGGAACAGCGCCGCCAGCGCCCAGCGCAGCAGATGCGGGCCGAGTTCGGCCGCCGCCAGCCCGCCGACCGCCCCGGCCAGCGCATGGTTGAGCGCCGTCGCGGTCAGCATGCCGAGAATGATCGGCACCGGCGTTCGGTAGCGCGAGGCCAGCAGCAGGGCGAGGAGCTGGGTCTTGTCGCCGAACTCGGCGAGCGCGACCAGCAGGGCGGAGGTGAGTGCGGCGTGCATGAGCGGGCGAAGCGCGGGGACCGTAGCGGATATTCGCGGGCGCGCAAGCTAAGATATGCTTAGAAAGGAGACGAGATGACGGTCCGGATCTTCGGCGCCCCGTCGCGTTACGTCCAGGGCGCGGGCGCGCTGGCGGAGCTCGCGCCGCGCCTCGCCGAGTTCGGCCGGCGCCCCTTCATCGTCGCCGACGCGGCTGCGGGCGAGGCGCTGCGCCAGGAGATCGAGCGGCGGCTCAAGGACAGCACCGACCGCGTCGTCTTCGGCCTCGCCGGCCCCCGCTGCACCGCGGCCGAGATCGAGCGGTTCGCCGACAGCGCACGCATGCTCGAGGCCGATCTGGTGGCAGGGCTCGGCGGCGCCGCGGCGCTGGGCCTCGCCAAGGGCGTCGCGCTGGCCCGCGGCCTGCCGCTTCTCGCCGTGCCGACGGCACCCTGCTGCCACGCGGCGGTGAGCCGCCTCGTCGAGATCGAGGCCGAAAGCGAGGCGCCGGCCGAGCTGCGGCACCTGCCGCAGCCGCCGGCGCTGGTGCTGGTCGACACGTCGATCCTCGCCGCCGCGCCGGCGCGGCTCTTCATCGCTGGCATCGGCGACGCACTGGCGCGCAAGTTCGAGCTCGAGCAGGGCGCCGCTTCGGGCGCGCTCAACCTGCTCGGCGGCCGCCCGACCCTGATCGCCATCGAGGCGGCGGAAGCGGCCTATCGGGCGCTGCGCGAGCACGCGATCGCCGCGCTGGCGCTGCGCACCCGGCGCGAAGGCGGCGAGGCGCTGGAGCGCGTCGTCGAAGCGATGCTGCTGCTCGCCGGCATCGCCCATGAGAGCGGCGGGCCGTCGGTCGCCCATGCGCTGGCGCGCGGCTTCGCGGCGCTGCCGGCCTGCCGCACCGCGCTCCACGGCGAGCTCGTCGCCTTCGCGCTCCTGGCGCAGTTCGTCTTCGAAGAGCGGCCGACGGCGCTGCTGGCCGATCTCGTCGGCTTCTACCGCCTGCTCGGCCTGCCGGCGCGGCTCGCCGAGATCGGCATCGTCGCCGATGCTCCGGCCGCCGCCGAAGCCGCGGCGCGGCGCGGCAACGAAGCCTGGCTCGTCCCGGTCGACGCCAGGCGCCTCGCCCGTGCCATCCTCGACGCGGATGCGCTGGCGTCCGGCTAGAACTCGATGCAGATCTTGCCGAAATGCCGGCCTTCGCCGATCGCGGTGATGGCGGCGGCGACCTCGTCGAAAGCGTAGCGCTTGTCGTCGATCGGCGGCTTCGCGCCGTGCAGCTCGAACGCGCGCACCATCTCTTCAAAAGCGTCGCGGCTGCCGACGGTGACGCCCTGGAGCCGCACGTTCTGCGTCACGACGCGGCCGAGATTGAGCTCGGCCGCGGCGCCGGAGAGCACGCCGATGAGCGCCAGCGTGCCGCTGGTGCGGATGGCGCGCAGCGACTGGTCGAGCGTGCCGGCGCCGCCGAGCTCGACGATGAGATCGGCGCCGCGCCCGCCCAGCGCCTGGCGCACCTCGCGGCTCCATTCGGGCTGCCTCTTGTAGTTGATGCCGAGCGCCGCGCCGAAGGCTTTGGCGCGCTCGAGCTTCTCGTCGCTCGACGAGGTGACGATCGCCAGCGCACCCTGCATCCTGGCGAAGATCGCGGCGAAGAGCGAGACGCCGCCGGTGCCTTGCGTCACCACCGCGTCGCCGGCCTTGACGCCGTTGCCGATGACGGCGCTCCACGCCGTGAGCGCGGCGCAGGGCAGCGTCGCCGCCTCGACCGCGCTCCAGCCTCCGGGCGCCTTCACCAGCCCTTCCTGCGGCAGCAGCATATATTCCTGCATCACCCCGTCGCGGGCGCCGCCGAGAACGCCGGCGCGATGCTCCTCTTTCATCGGGCCGCTGATCCAGGTCTGGAAGAAAGCCGGACAGACGAGGTCGCCGGGCTTGACGCGCGTCACGCCCGGCCCGACCTCGAGCACCGTGCCGGCGCCGTCGGAGAGCGGGATCAGCGGCAGCGCGCCGCTGTGGCCGCCATAGCCGCGCCGCGCCGTGACCACATCACGGAAATTGACCGACGCCGCCGCCATCCTGACCAGCGCCTCGCCCGGACCGGGCGTTCGCTCGGGCCTGGTGCCGGGCTTGATATGCTCGACGCCCCAGCCGTCGCGCATCTCCATCACCTTCATCGCACCCTCCCTCTTGGTCGGGCCCGCCTAGCCGGCGATCACCTTTGCGTCAATGGCGGTTGCGGGAAGCGACTGGGAATCCCTAGATTCAGCGCGACCAGGACCGGGAGGCGAGCCATGTGGATGCCGATGCGCAAGAAGGCGGCGATGCCGGCGCGCGAGGATGCGCTGCCCGGGCGCGCCCAGAAGATGCCGGTGCCCGAGGCGCATTTCGTCAATGGCAAGAAGCTGACGCCGCCTTTCCCGGCGGGCCTCGAGACGGCGATCTTCGGCCTCGGCTGCTTCTGGGGCGCCGAGCGCTGCTTCTGGCGGCTGCCGGGCGTCTACGTCACCGCGGTGGGCTATGCCGGCGGCTACACGCCCAACCCGAGCTATGAAGAGGTCTGCTCGGGCCAAACCGGCCATACCGAGGCGGTGCTGGTGGTGTTCGATCCCAAGGCGATCAGCTACGACGCGCTGCTCAAGACCTTCTGGGAAAGCCACGACCCGACCCAGGGCATGCGCCAGGGCAACGATGTCGGCACGCAATACCGCTCGGCGATCTATTGCACGACGCCGGAGCAGAAGCGCCGCGCCGAGGCCTCGCGCGACGCCTATCAGCAGGCGCTGGCCCGCGCCGGCCGCGGCGCCGTCACCACCGAGATCGCCGAGGCGGGCGAGTTCTACTACGCCGAGGACTACCACCAGCAATATCTCGCCAAGAACCCCGGCGGCTATTGCGGCTTGGGCGGCACCGGCGTGAGCTGCCCGATGCCGGCATCGGCTGCCGAATAGGCCCTGCTGCAAGACGATCCGGCGTCCTTCGACAGGCTCAGGATGAGGCAGATTCTTTACGGCCCCTGGCAGGGGCCATTCTCGGTCTTCCTCATCGTGAGCCTGTCGAAGGATGCAATTTGGTGCTGCAGCGCGGCCTTGGATCGCGCGAGTCACGGGCGCCTGCATCAATGATGCGGCACTAGAGCGGCTGTGATCTCCAGGACGCGCTCGGCGGTGATCCCTTGTCGCTCCTCGACGGCAAGGGGATGGTCCGTCGGCTCGAGCGTGATCGCCGGGCGTATGCCGCCGCTGCGCAGGTGCAGGTTGGTCTTGAGGTTCAGGGTCGGCGGGTAGATCGAGATGTCGTTGCACAACCAGCCGAACTTGGGCGGCTCGTTCTCGAGGTCGGGCGCTTGCCAAAGATCGAGGATGCGGTTGAAGCTCTGGTCGGAGACCGATACCCAAAGCCCTCAAACATAGATTTCAGCGCTGCCGACGATCGGAATCTCCAGGCATCCGCGCACGAAGAAGCCGCTATCTTCGATATGGCAGACGTCACTGTCGCATCTGCCGCGGCTTTCGCGCTCCGCCTCGGGGATCGCGAACCAGTGGTCGGGCGCCTCGTACGCGATGCCTTCGGGCAACGTGCTGAACCGCTTGCCACAACACCGGCAGGTCCAGGCGTACTGCATGGCTCGGCCCCGAATGGCAGCGTGTCCCTATTTCCCCGCGAACACCGGTTTTCTCTTCTCCATGAAGGCGCGGCGGCCTTCGATGTAGTCCTCGCTGTCGAAGCAGCGCTTGACCATTGCCTCGCAATGGGCGCGGTCGAGCTGCGCGCCGGGTTTCAACAGCTCGCTCACCACGCCTTTCACCGCCTCCATGGTGAGCGGCGCGTTTTCGGCGATGAGCGCGCAGTAGTTGCGGACATAGGGCTCGAGATCGGCTTCCGGCAGGGCGCGGTTGACGAGCCCCATGGCGAGCGCCTCGGCGGCGGAGAAGTGCCGCGCGGTGAAGAAGATCTCCTTGGCGAAGGAGGGGCCGACGAGGTCGACGAGCTTCTTGACCCCGGCCCAGCGATAGCCCAATCCCAGCCGCGCCGCCGGCACGCCGAAGCGGGCATCGTCGGCGGCGATGCGCAGGTCGCATTGCAGCGCCACGCCGACGCCGCCACCGATGCAGAAGCCGTGGATCATGGCGATGGTCGGCTTCCGGATCTCGCCGAGCTTCTGGTTCGCGATCTCGGCGATGCGGTCGTATTCGGCGATGGTCTCGGGCGAGGAGCGCTGCTTCTCGAACTGTGAGATGTCGGCGCCGGAGATGAAGGCCTTGTCGCCCGCGCCTTTGAGCACGACGACGCGGATCGCGGGATCGCGGTCGAAATGGTCGAGGATCGCCGGCATCGCCTGCCACATGTCGAGCGAGATGGCGTTGCGCCGCTCGGGATTGTTGAAGATCATCCAGCCGATCGCGCCGTCCTTCTCGGCGATCATGCGCTCGCTCGGGGAAATCATCGTCTCGCTCCTCAAGAAATCACGTGCCTGGCGCGGAAGCCGGCGATCGCCGCCGCGTCGTAGCCGAGCTCGCGCAGCACCTCGTCGGTATGCTGGCCGCGCTCGGGTGTCGGCAGCCGCATCTCCGACGGCGTCCGGCTCAAGGTCACCGCCTGGCCCACCAGCTCGATGCGGCCGAGGCTCGGATGCTCGACCGGCTGGGCGATGCCGAGATGCTTCACCTGCGGATCGGCGAAGACCTCGTCCATCTTGTAGATCGGGCCGCAGGGCACGCCCGCCGCGTTGATCAGCTCGATCCATTCGGCCGAGCTGCGCGTCTTGGTGATCTCCTCGATCGCGGCGTTGAGCTTGTCGCGGTTCTTCGAGCGCAGCTTGTCGGTGGCGTAGTCGGGATCGCTGGCCAGGCTCTCCGCCCTCAGCGCCTTGCACAGCCGCTGATAGATCTCGGCGCCGGCGGCGGCGATGTTGATGTGGCCGTCCCTGGTCTTGAACACGCCGGTCGGGATGCTGGTCGGATGGTTGTTGCCGGCCTGACCCGGCACCTCCTTGGCGATGAGCCAGCGCGCCGCCTGGAAGTCGAGCATGGCGATCTGCGCCGAGAGCAGCGAGGATTCGACCCACTGGCCCTCGCCCGAGACTTCGCGCTCGAGCAGCGCCACCAGGATGCCCATGGCGCAGAAGATGCCGGCGGTGAGGTCGGCGACCGGGATGCCGACGCGCACCGGCCCCTGGCCGGGCAGCCCGGTGATCGACATGAGGCCGCCCATGCCTTGGGCGATCTGGTCGAAGCCGGGCCGGTCGCGATAGGGCCCGCTCTGGCCGAAGCCCGAGATGCTGCCATAGACGAGGCGCGGATTGATTTTGCGCAGACTCTCGTAGTCGACCTTGAGCCGGTATTTGACGTCGGGGCGATAATTCTCGACGACGACGTCGGCGTCCTTCACCAGCCGCATCAGGATCTCGAGCCCTTCCGACTTTTTGAGATCGAGGGTGATGCTGCGCTTGTTGCGATGCAGATTCTGGAAATCGGGGCCGTGACGTGCGCCGCCGAGCCCGCCATCACCCTCCGCGGCCTCGACCTTGATGACTTGCGCGCCCCAATCGGCGAGCTGGCGCACGCAGGTCGGCCCGGCGCGGACGCGGGTGAGATCGATGACCTTGAAGCGCGACAGGGGAAGCTTGCTCATGGTTCCTCGACAGGATGCGCAGCCCGACGCCGGCTCTGCGACCGGCTTTGCCGCGCCACTATCGGGCTTCCGCCGGGACCGGGCAAGCGCCTCCCCTGGCGCGGGGTCGCGGTGTATCGTAGCGGCGTGATGGTGGTGAGGAAGGGTCTGATGGACGCCATGCAGGATGACGGAACCGCGCGCGCCGAGCGGGTCGGGCTCGGCGAGCTCGGGGGCTGGGCCGCGCCGTGGGCCTTGGGTGCGCTGCTGGTGCTGGCGGCGCTGCTCGGTTTTTTCGCCGCCAGCCGGGCGCGGGATGACGGCGACTATGCTATGGGCTTCGTCACCGCCGGGCTGGCGCTGCTTGTCCTGGCCTGGCGCATCAAGCGCGCGTCGGACAGCGCCGCGCCGCTGGCGCCGCTGCCGGTGCTGGTCGACGATGCCGCCGCGCTGGTGATCCTGATCGCGCTGCTGGCGGCGCTCGCCATTGCCGGCCTGCTGCACGCCGCTCGTTCGGGCGAGAGCGAGCTCGAGGCGACGGGCTACGGCCTCTTCGGTTTCAGCCTGGTCTTCATCTTCTGGAACCTGAAGCATTATTTCGACGGCCGCGACCGCGGCGCGCCGGGCTGAGCCCGCGGCGCCGACCGCCGGCGCCCGAACACAGTTAATTCAGACACTTAGATTGGTTTTTACCGGCCTTTAAGGCGGCTGTGGTGAGCTGTGCCCGGTGAGATGGCGTCCCTTCGCCGGGGCGGCATCGCGAAACGGCAAACCCGGGGCGACCCGGGGACGCAAAGCCTCCGGTCTCTTCGGGAGATAGCGGGGCTTCCGAACGAGGCCCCCGATGCGGCTGCTGCGTTGTCTCGCGTTGCTTCTGGTCCTCGGCTCGCCCTCCGCCCTGGCTGCTGGCGAGCCTGCGCTCTTCGGCACCCGCGAAGTGTTCTCGCCGGACAGTTCGGCCTTCTTCAAATGGCATGGCGTGCTCCGGCGTTTCGCCGCGGAGCAGCGCGACGCTCGCTGCTCGCCGGGCGCCGGCGCACCTTGCGCGCCGGCGGAGTGGCGTGCGCTCGTCCAATCGCTCCAGGGGCTTTTGCTCCGCGCCAAGATCGATGCCGCCAATGCCGCCATCAACCGCCATCCCTATGTCCCGTCGCTGGTCAATTGGCACGAGAGCAATCACTGGGAGACGCCGTTCGAGTTCCTGCGCAAAGGCGGCCAGTGCCAGGACTATGCCGTCGCCAAATATTTGTTGCTGCGCGAGGCCGGCGTGCCGGCGGAGGATCTGCGCGTCGTCGTGGTGCATGACGAGCGGCTCGGCCTCGACCATGCCGTCACCGTCGCTTATGTCGGCGGCGAGGCGCTGGTGCTCGACAATCTCCGCCGCGCGGTGGTGCCGGCGGCGAGCGTGCACGAGTATCAGCCCTATTACTCCATCAATGAGCAGGGCTGGTGGCTGCACCGTGGTCCGAACGCGCGCTATGCCGCGCTCAGGTGAGGCGCCCGCGCCCGCCCGGCGGCACCAGCAGCAACAAGCCCTTCGCTCCCGGCGTTGCTGCGCCGCAGCATCAGCGGCGCGGCCCGCCGGCGCCGTCATTCTCGACTCGACCTCGATCATTCCGACCGCGTAAATTCACCCAGCCCTCGGGGCAAACTGAAGGGGCCGCGCCAGCCTTTGCCTTCCTCGCCTTCGTCTCATCGCCTGCGCCTCGTCGGCGCCACGGCGCTCGTCTTGTTGTGCGTCGGCGCGGTGTTCGTGCTCGGCCAGCTGATGCGCGACGCCGACGTGCCGCGTCTCATTCACCAATATGGCGTGTGGTTCTATTTCCTCACCTTCATCTGGACCTTCATCGAGGGCGAGTCTTTCGTGCTCGTCGCCGGCTTCTTCGCGGCGCAAGGATTGCTCAGCGCGCCACTGCTGCTGCTTGCTGCCTGGTTCGGCAGCTTTTCCGGCGACCAGTGCTATTTCTGGATCGGCCGCCGCTACGGGCTCAGGCTGCTGTCGCACCGGCCGCATTGGCGCCGGCCGGTCGACAGCGCGCTCAGCTGGGTCAAGCGTTACGACAAATGGTTCATCCTGAGCTTCCGCTTCATTTATGGCGTGCGCAACTTCTCCTCCTTCGCGCTCGGCATCAGCGGCATCGGCTGGCGCCGCTTCCTGCTGCTTAATTTCCTCGCCGCCATGCTGTGGGCGATGGTCTTCGTCGGCGGCGGCTATTTCTGCGGCCGGGCGCTGGAGCGCATGCTTGGCCAGATCGCCGACGAGTTCAGCATGATCGCGCTCGCCGGCTTCATCGTCGGCATCGTTGCCGTCGCGATCATCCATCGCCTGCGCCGCCGCCGCCGTGCGGCCGCGGCGGCGCCGTCGCCGTGACCGCCGGAAGCGGCCGGGATCGCGGCAATGCCGCTAAAATTGCCGCCTTCCATGACAAATTCATTGCGCCTCATCGCCGAAATTGATCCCGGCACCGCGACGCGGCATCATCTTGGGTGTGGTCCGCATCAACCCTTGGTGACGCGCATGCTCAGATCAGCGACGGCCGCTTTCCTGCTGCTCGGCTCCGCCGTTGGCGCCGCCGCGGCGACGCCGCAATGCCTGCGCTCGAACGAGGTCGAGGCGGAGCAGGCGATCCGCTTCCAGACCGAGCTGATGGTGGTCAGCGACACTTGCGGCGCCCAGACCTACACGCGCTTCGCCCGGCGCAACCGCGAGGCGCTGGTGCAGTATCAGCGGCAGGTGATCGAGCGCTTCCGCCGCGCCGGCGCGGCGCATGCCGAAGAGCGTTTCGACGCCTACCTGACGAAGCTCGCCAACGAAGCGTCGCTGCGCCTGGGCGCCGAGCCGCTGGCGGTAATGTGCCGCGACTCGCAGTCGCTGCTTACCACCGCCGAGGCGCTGAGCGGCGACCAGTTCCGCCGCTACGTCGCCGATCAGGCCGCGGTCCGCAGCAACTACCGTCTCTGCCGCAATTAGCGTTGGTTCCGTGCCGCCGCCTCAGGCGGCGGAGACCTGCGAGCGCGGGTCGTGCAGCGCGGCGGCGAGCAGTCGGCGCGCGACGATCTCGGGCGTCAGCCGGCGCAGGCCGAAGGCGAAATGCGGCGTGACGCCGGCGGCGGGCAGCGCCAGACGGCCGGCATCGGCCGCCGCCAGCATGCCGCCGAGGCGGCGCACGAGATCGAGCCGCGTCGGCAGCAGCGTCGTCGCGCCGAGC
>JASHTP010000253.1 GCA_030040495.1 Alphaproteobacteria bacterium | reverse complement strand
GCGAGATCATGAAGCGCGCGCCGTCGATGTCGCCGAGATCGACGATCATGCGCAGGCTCGGTCCCAGCACGTCGGCATAAGGCTCGGCGCTGGCGAGCCGCGTCACGCCGCGATCGATGGTGTCGTAGCCGCCATTGGCCGGAATCGTCGTGGCGACGAGCGCGCGCAGCACCGGCAGGCTCGACCAGAAGCGGTTGGTGAACTGAGCCCGGTGCGCGCCGCCCCAGCGCCAATCCGCCATGTCGGCGCCGTAGCGCCGGCGCAGCCCGTCGAGCGCGCGCTCGAGCGCGGCGGCGAGCTGCTCGGGGCAGGTCTCGACCGCGGGCGTGGCGGGGTCGTCGCACCATGCGGGATGATCGGTGAGGATGAGGCGGATGACGTCGGGATGCATGCCCCAGTAGTCGTCGAAAGCCCCGCCGAGCCGGTCGGCGAGGATGGTGCGGTTGAACTCGCGCAGCCAGGCGGCGAAGAGCAGCGGCGCGACCTCGTCGCGCTCCATCGTGCCGTCCCACGCCTTGAGCCGGTCGAGGGCCTCGGCCGCCGCCTTCGAGGGCGGCGCGATCTTGAGCATCAGCGGCAGCAGCTGCTTCGCCATCAGCGACAGCGTGTCGGCCTGGATCGCCGCCGACGCCGCCGGCGATTGACGCGGCGTCGCGTCGAGCAGCTCGTTGATGCGGATGGCGCGGTTGGGCAGATCCCAGCCGCGGCCGAGAAAATAGCGGTAGCCTTCCGGCACGATCTTGTTGTTGGCGGTGACGACGCGCCCGCTCGGCGGGTTGAAGGCGCTGGGGAGATCGTCGAACGGGACGTAGCCGGTCCAGTCATACTCGCCGCTCCAGCCCGGCGCCGGCATCCAGCCGTCGCCCTTGCCGCGGATCGGCACGCGGCCCGGGGCGATGAAGCCGATGTTGCCGTCGACATCGGCATAGACCATGTTCTGCTCCGGCGCGGCGAAGTCGCGCAGCGCGGCGCGGAACGCGTCCCAGTTGCCGGCGCGGTCCATTGCCCAGAGCGCCTGCGGCGTACGGTCGTCGCCGGCGAGGAAGGTGGCGTCGAGCGCCAGCACCGTTCCGGTCGCGGCCGTCTCGGCATAGGCGCCGCCGAGATCGGAGATCACCGGCCCGTGCCGCGTCTCGCGCACCGTCACCGTGACCGGCGCGCCGCCGCGCACGCGGATGACTTCCTGGCGGGTGACGAAGGGCTCGCTGCCGCCCGGCGTCAGATAGCGCGTGGGATCGGCGGGGTCGACGCGCTCGATGAAAAGATCCTCGACGTCGCTTTCGGTGTTGGTGAAGCCCCAGGCGATGCGCCGGTTGTGACCGAGCACGACGAAGGGCTCGCCCGCCGCGGTGACGCCGGCGAGCTCGCTCCTCGGCGTCTCGATGCGTGCCAGGTACCAGAAGCTCGGCGCGGAGAGGCCGAGATGCGGGTCGTTGGCGAGCAGCGGCTTGCCCGAGACGGAGTGCTTGCCGTCGACCACCCAGTTGTTGGAGGCGAAAGCCGGCCCGACGAAGTCCGGCAGCGCCGCGTCGATGGCGCCGAGCGGCATCCCCTGGAGCCAGGCGGCGGCATTGCCCACCGCGATCGGCGCGTCCTTGGGATAAGGTGGGTAGAGGAGCTGCAGATCCTGCTCGCTGACGTGCCGCGCGAGGCGCGCATGCAGCAGCTCCTGGCGGAAATTGCCGGCGAGCTGCAGTGCCGCGAGCTTGCCCCAGACCAGCGTGTCGGCGGGCTTCCACGGCTCCGGCCGGGTGCGCAGCAGATAATATTCCGCCGGCAGCGCGCCGCGGCGATGGGCGAGATAGGCGTTGACGCCGGCGGCATAGGCTTCGAGCGCCGCGCGCAGCTCCGGCGAAAGCAGGGCGTATTGCCGCTCCGCCGCGCGGTAGAGGCCGAGGGTGCGGACGAAGCGGTCGCTGGCGAGCGCGCGCAGGCCGAACCATTCCGACAGCCGCCCGGCGCCGACGTGCCGCATCGCATCCATCTGGAAGAGCCGGTCCTGGGCGTGGACGAAGCCCAGCGCGAAGGCGGCATCGCGGTCGTTCTGCGCGACGATGGTCGGGACGCCGTAGCGGTCGCGGCTGATGCGCACCTCGGCGCCGAGGCCGGCCAGCGTCAGCCTGCCCTCGCTCTGCGGGAGGGAGGAGCGCAGCCAGAGCAGCGTCGCCGCGGCCGCGATCAGCGGCAGGAGCAGCAGCAGGCGGAACGCCCAGCCCCTCATTCCGCCGCTCCGCCGGACCCGCGCCTCGGCTCAACCCAGGTTGAGGATGATGGTCTTCTTCTGGGTGAAATGCTCGAGCATGGATTCGAGCGAGGCCTCCTTGCCGAGCCCGGACTGCTTGACGCCGCCATAGGACATGTTGGCCTGCACCACCAGGTTCTGGTTGACCTGGACGAGCCCGGCCTCGAGCCGCTGCGTGGCGTCGAGCGCGGTCTTGAGGTCGCGCGTCCAGATGGTGGCGGCGAGGCCGTACTCGGTGTCGTTCGCCTGGCGGATCGCGTCCTCGTAATCGCGGAACCTGATGACGCAGGTGACGGGGCCGAAGATCTCCTCGCGGCAGAGCTTGTTGTCGTTGGCGATGCCGGTGAAGATCACCGGCTGGACGAAGTAGCCCGGCGCCAGCTTGCGGTCGCTCGGCATCGCCGAGCAGCGCAGCGTGGTCGCGCCCGGCGTCTGCTCGCCGATCTTGATGTAGTTCAGCACCTTGTCGAATTGCTGCCGGGAGATGATCGAGCCGATGTCGGTCGCCTCGTCGAGCGGGTCGCCCATCTTCATCGCATCGACCTTGGCCTTGAGCTTGCTCACGAAGGCGTCGTGGATGGAATCATGGACGAAGATTCGGCTCGCCGCGGTGCAGCTCTGGCCCTGGCGGGTGAAGCGCATGCCGATCACGGCGCCGTCCACCGCCTTGTCGACGTCGGCGTCGCCCATGACGATCATCGGGCTCTTGCCGCCCAATTCGAGCGTCACCGGGATGAGCTTGTCGGACGCCATCTTGTAGACCAGCTTGCCGGTCTCGACCGAGCCGGTGAAGGTCACCTTGCCGACGCCCTTGTGCTCGACCAGCGGCGCGCCGCAGCCGGGCCCGTCGCCCGAAAGCATGTTGAGAATGCCGGGCGGCAGCATCTGGTTCATGATCTGGCAGGCGCGCAGCACCGCGAGCGGCGCCTCTTCGGCCGATTTCACCACCA
>JASHTP010000252.1 GCA_030040495.1 Alphaproteobacteria bacterium | reverse complement strand
CTACTGGGGCCCCGAAGGCAAATGGCTGGCTGACGAGCGCCACGCCCGCGACGACCGTCGTCTCCAGGGTTCTCTCGCCGCGGTGCAAATGGGTCTGATCTACGTCAATCCGGAAGGGCCGAACGGCAAGCCGGATCCCGTTGCGGCGGCCAAGGATATCCGCGAGACCTTCGGCCGCATGGCGATGAACGACGAGGAAACCGTCGCGCTGATCGCCGGCGGTCACACTTTCGGTAAGACCCACGGCGCCGGCGATGCGTCGCTGGTGGGCCCGGAGCCGGAAGCCGCCCCCATCGAGGAGCAGGGCCTCGGCTGGAAAAGCAGATTCGGCACGGGCAAAGGCGATGACGCGATCACCAGCGGCCTCGAAGTCATCTGGACCACGACGCCGACGAAGTGGAGCAACAACTTCTTCGCGAACCTGTTCGGCTACGAATGGGAACTGACCAAGAGCCCGGCCGGTGCGCATCAGTGGCGGCCGAAGCAGGGCGCGGGCGCCGGCACGGTGCCGGGTGCGCACGACAAGTCGAAGCGTCACGCGCCTTCCATGCTGACCACCGACCTCGCCTTGAGGGCCGACCCGGCTTACGAAAAGATTTCGCGGCGCTTCCTCGAGCATCCGGATCAGTTCGCGGACGCGTTCGCTCGGGCGTGGTTCAAGCTGACGCACCGCGACATGGGCCCGATCGTGCGCTATCTCGGCCCGCTTGTTCCGAAGGAGACGCTGATTTGGCAAGACCCGATCCCCGCGGTGAATCATCCGCTGATCGGCGAGCAGGACATTGCGGCGCTGAAGGCGAAGATTCTCGCCTCGGGCCTGTCCGTTTCCCAGCTGGTGTCGACCGCCTGGGCGTCGGCCTCGACCTTCCGCGGCTCCGACAAGCGCGGCGGAGCGAACGGCGCGCGCATCCGCCTCGCGCCGCAAAAGGACTGGGAGGTCAATGAGCCGGCTCGGCTGGCGGAGGTGCTGCAGACGCTCGAAGCGATCCAGAAGCAGTTCAACGCCTCGCAGTCCGGCGGGAAAAAGGTCTCGCTTGCCGACCTGATCGTTCTCGGCGGCGCGGCGGCGGTCGAGAAAGCCGCCAAGGGCGCCGGGCACGAGGTGAAGGTCCCCTTCACGCCGGGACGCATGGACGCGTCGCAGGAGCAGACCGACGCCCTCTCCTTCGCGCCGCTCGAGCCGGCCGCTGACGGGTTCCGCAACTATGTCCGCGGCAAGCAGCGCCTCCTGGCGGAGGAGCTGTTGGCGGATCGGGCGCAATTGCTGACGCTGACGGCGCCCGAGATGACGGTTCTCGTCGGCGGCCTGCGCATCCTCGGCGCCAATGCCGGGAAGTCGACGCACGGCGTCTTCACCAAGCGGCCGGGGACGCTGACCAACGACTTCTTCGTCAACCTGCTCGACATGAGCACGGAGTGGCAGCCCGCCGCCGGCTCCGAAGGCGTCTACGAGGGGCGCGACCGGAAGACCAGCGAGATCAAGTGGACCGCCACCCGCGTCGACCTGATCTTTGGTTCGAACTCGCAGCTGCGCGCGCTCGCGGAGGTCTATGCTTCGGCGGACGCGAAGGAGAAGTTCGTGAAGGACTTCGTGGCGGCGTGGACCAAGGTGATGGAGCTCGATCGCTTCGACCTCGCCTGACCGCGGGGGCAAGCTTTTCGCTGGCTCATGGAAGGCCGCCGCGACCCGGCATCGGGGGAGCAGCTGCGCGCAGGGGAGCAGGTCAGAGCGGCCGAATAACCGGGCGCCGGCCGCCGCGCGCGATGAAAGGATCCGCGCTCGCGGCTTTCGAGCAGCGCGGCAATCCTGGAGCATCGCGAAAAGCTGCAGTGATGACGTGCGTCCTTCGACACGCTCAGGATGAGGAAGAACGAGGATGGCCTCTTCCAGGGGCCACGAAGAACCTTCCTCATCCTGAGCCTGTCGAAGGACGCACTTCGTTTTTGCAGCGAAACGGCTTCGCTATTGAACGCTACCCCATCAGCCCCAGCTGGACGATATCGTGCCTCGCCATGCCGTCGGGGCAGACGAGATCGAGGCGCGCGCCGTCCGGCGCGAGATCGAGCAGCCCCACGCCCACGACCTTCTCGCCGACGCGCGCCTGCTTCTCATCGGGCAGGATGAAGGCGGTGGAAGGCAGCCAGACGTGCCGCACGCCCGCGACGGTGCGGTCGAGATATTGGTGGGTGTGGCCGCTCAGCACCAGCTTGAGCTCGACCCTCGCCAGGAGATCGAGCAGCCGCCGGCGCGGCGCCACCGGGACATAGCGGATGAGCGGCGCCGTCGCTTCGGCGGGATCCTCGAAGAAGAGCGGCTTGTGCACCAGCAGCGCGACCTTCCGCCCTTCCGCCGCCGCGACTTGGGCTTCGAGCCATTCCCATTGCGCCGCTTCTTCCGCCGTGCCGCTGCCGAACAGCTGCGCATCGAGGGCGAGGAGGAGCCAGCCGCCGGCCGGCAGGCTCCAGTAATCGGCGCCGAACTGGCGGCGGTATCGCGCGAGGAGGGCGGGATCGAGCGGCGCCTCGGCCGCGACGCCGGGCGCGGGCGGGTTGTCGCCGATATCGTGATTGCCCGGCAGGAAGCGCAGCGCCGTCGGCCAACCGGCGCTCGCCGCGAGCGCCCATTCATGCTGCGCGGGATCG
>JASHTP010000251.1 GCA_030040495.1 Alphaproteobacteria bacterium | reverse complement strand
CCGCCCTCGTCGAATGCCACCAGCCGCATCGGTCCCCTCCCTCCGGAAAATTGGCCGTTCGAGCATAGGAAGGCCGGCCGGCGCTGTCATCGCCCCGAAGCGACGGCGGCGGCAAGGGACGCTAAAGGATTGTCAACCAAGCCGTGCGAGCATGGTGGAGCCGGGGTGCTCCGCACCTGTCCGGGGGGCCAAGACGGGTCGTCTTACCGTGTCGATCTCGCGCGAAAGCCTGGTTGCCGAGCAGCTGCGCCTGCTGCTGCGGTCGTCCTTCCCGATTTTCGCCGCAGCGGCGACGACGCTGGTCGCGCTCGTCGCCTTGCGCGGCCAGATCGCGGCGCCGCTGCTCTATGGCTGGGGCGCGACGATGCTCGGCTGGCAGGCGCTGCGCTATGCGCTCTGGAGGCGGTTCCGACGCGTCCAGGCGGATGACGGGCAGGCGCGCCGCTGGGCCTTGCCCTTCACCGTGCTGATGACCGGATCGGGCCTGCTGTGGGGCGTTTTCGCCTACGGCTTCTATCAGGTGGCCGATTTCGAGACGCGCGTCTTCATGCTGTTCGTCATCACCGCCATGTTGACCGGCGGCGCGGTGAGCTTTACCGCCTTCCTGCCGGTCTATTACGGCTATGTCTTCGGTGCCACACTCCCGGTCGCCGCAGCCTTTCTCTGGCACGACACCGGCCCCTCGCTGCTCATGGGCGGCATGACCCTCATCTATGTCGGCCTGCTCGTCTTCATGGCGCGCGCCGCCAACCGCGGCGTCACCGAGCTGATCGAGCTCAAGCTGGAGAAGGCGGTGCTGGTCGGCGACCTCGTCCGGGCCAAGGACACGGCGGAGCAGGCGAGCCGGATCAAGTCGCATTTCCTCGCCAATATGAGCCACGAGCTGCGCACGCCGTTGAATGCCATCATCGGCTTCTCCGATGTCATCCGGCGCCAGCTCTTCGGGCCCGTCGGCGACACGCGCTACCACGACTATGTCGGCGACATCAACCGCTCCGGCCACCACCTGCTCCGGCTCGTCAACGACATCCTCGACATCTCGAAGCTCGAAGCCGGAGCCATGGAGGTCGCCGACGATCTCGTCGATGTCGGCCAGCTCGTGACCGAGTGCGCGCGCTTCATCCGCACCCAGGCGGCAGCGGCCGGCGTCGGCGTCGCTCTCGACCTGCCGCCGGCGCTGCCGGCACTGCGCGCCGACGAGCTGCGCTTCAAGCAGGTGATCCTGAACCTGCTGACCAACGCGGTGAATTTCTCGCAACGCGGCGGCACCGTCGCCGTCACGGCGCGGCTCGCCGGCGACGGCGGCATGGTGCTCGTCGTGCGCGACGACGGCATCGGCATGACCGAGGACGAGATCGTCATCGCGCTGCAGCCCTTCCGCCAGATCGAGAGCGCGACGACGCGCCGCCATGCGGGCACCGGCCTCGGCCTGCCGCTCGCCAAATCGCTGGTCGAACGCCATGGCGGCACCTTGTGGATCGACAGCCGGCGCGGCCGCGGCACCACCGTGACGGTGAGCCTCCCCGCCGAGCGCGTCGTGACCAGGCCCGCCGCCGCGGATCTGGCGCAGGCGGCGGGCTGAACGCTGCGCACCGCCGGCGGGCGCGCGGCTTGCGCCCCGCGGCGGCGCCTCTCATAGTGGCGCGCCGATGACCCCCGACCGCCTGAGGCTCCTCGCCATCCTCGTTGCCATCCTGGCCGCGTTCGGCTGCTATGAGCTGCTCGTCCAGTTCTACGACTGGAACCGGATGCAGAGTTGCGCCACCGCCGGCGGCCGCAATTGCCGCTAGCGGCGCCGATCAGCCGGCGAGCGACACCCCGATCAGCCGGCCGATGCCGAAGGTCACCCCCGCCGCGGCGATACCGATGGCGAGCTGCCGCAAGCCCGAGAAGAGCACGCCGCGCCCGGTGAAGAGCGTCGTTCCCGCGCCGATGGCGAACATGGCGGCGGCGCCGAGGGCGAGGCTCGCCGCGATGGCGGCCGCACCGCCAAGGGCGAAGAAAGGCAGCACCGGGACGATCGCGCCGCCGGCGAAGAGCAGGAACGAGGTCGCGCCGGCGGTCCAGGCGGAGCCGCCGAGCTCCTCGGGATTGATGCCGAGCTCTTCGCGCGCCAGCGTGTCGAGCGCCGTCTCGCGATTGCCGATGATGCGCTCGGAGAGCAGCTTCGCCTGTTGCTCCGACAGGCCTTTCGCCTGATAGATCAGCGCCAGCTCCTGCTGTTCCTCGGCGGGAAACTCGCTCAGCTCCGAGGCTTCGGTGTCGATCTGCTGCTGGTAGAATTCGCGCGAGCTGTTGACCGACAGCCACTCGCCCATCGCCATGGAGCAGGCGCCGGCGACGAGGCCGGCGAGACCGGTCACCAGGATGGTGTGCTCCGAGAAGTCGGCGCCGGCGACGCCCATGACCAGGCTCAGATTGGAGACGAGCCCGTCGTTGGCGCCGAGCACCGCGGCGCGCAGCGCATTGCCGCCGGCGCTGCGGTGTCGGCCTTCGAGCTGGGCCAGCGCGCTGCCCGAAAGCCCGCCATGCGGCGGCCGCGCCATGGCGGCGATGACGCGCGAATGCGAGCGCTCGTCGCCGGGCAGGCCGGCGGCGACGGCCTCGGGCTGGGCGTCATACTTGTCGAAATCGGCGCGCTCCAGCGAGTTGACCAGCGGCAGCACGATCTCCGGGCCGAAGCGGCGGGCCGCCCAGGCGAGGACGCGCATGCGCCAGGAGGGCCGCCCGCTGCGGGTCGAGGCGCCGAGCGCGGAGAGGCGCTTGCGCCAGAATTCGGCGTGGGCGTCCTCGACCGCGGCGAGGCGGGCATAGACTTCCTTGAGCTGCGGGCTGGCTTCGGCCTCGGCGAGGGCGCGGTAGAGGGTGGCGCTGTCCATCTCGCCCTGGAGGTTGGTGCGGTAGCGCGGAACGGGGCTCTGCTCGCTCACCGGCGGACTCCTGCGGCTGATGCGCCGGCCGGTGAAATAGGGTGCGCCGGCGCAGAGGGCAATGCCCGCCGGGTTGCGCCGGGCGTCGCCGGCGATAGGATGGGCGGCGGCAGGGGAGGCGTTCGATGAGCGGCAAGGTGGAGAAGACCGACGCCGAGTGGCGGGCGCAGCTTTCGCCCGAGCAGTATCGCATCGCCCGCCGCAAGGGCACCGAGCGCGCCTTCACCGGCGCGCTCTGGGACACCAAGACCCCGGGGGTCTATGCCTGCATCTGCTGCGGCCAGGAGCTGTTCGATTCCGGCGCCAAGTTCGACAGCGGCACCGGCTGGCCGAGCTTCTGGGCGCCGATCGCCCCCGAGCGCATCGCCACCGAAACCGACCGCAGCCTGTTCATGACCCGCACCGAAGTGCTGTGCAGCCGCTGCGACGCGCATCTCGGCCACGTGTTCGCGGACGGGCCGGCGCCCACCGGGCTGCGCTATTGCCTCAACTCGGCCTCGCTCACGCTGAAGCCGAGGTGACGGACGCTTCGGAATTCGCCGAAGCGTCCCGCGGAAACCCAGGGCCCGCGCCCCGACCGGTGGGTCTGTGGCTCCCGGGACGCCCCGTCCGCGGTCGCGGGCAAGGCGAAGCACGAGGGACGCGGCTCCCGCCGATCGCAATCCGCTCGGGCGAGCCGGTTTCACGGGAAACGTCGTCGGGGATACCGGTACCCCACTGGGACGCGAATTTCGCTCGAAGGACGTCCTTCCCGCCGCCGGCGACGCGCGCCCGGTCAAGCCGTAACCGCCGGGAGGGGCCCGATCCAGTGGGGCGCGCAAGCGCCGGCTTCCGTTGCTTCACGATGTCAAAGAGCCCGATGGACGAGGGTAGCACGGGACCCCTCAGCGCGGGCGGCTGACGCCGCTTCCGCGGGCGGGGCGAAGCACGAGAGACGCGATTCCCTCTGATCGGAACCCGCTCTAAAGCCGTGCCG
>JASHTP010000250.1 GCA_030040495.1 Alphaproteobacteria bacterium | reverse complement strand
GGCTGGCGCTGCGCCGGCGCTACCGGCGGGCGGCGGCGGGCGCGCACGACGCCGGGCAGTGGGCGCGGCGCTTCGCCTGGGGGGCGCTGGCGTCGGGCGTGCTCTGGGGCGCGCTGTGCGGCGCCTTGCCGTTCTGTGGAAGGCCGCTCGACTTCCTCTTCGTCACCCTGGTGGCGGCGGCAATGTCGGCCGCGGCGATGACCTCGCTCTCGGCCTATTATCCGGCCTTCCTGTGTTATCTGCTGCCCTTCATCGTCACGCCCGGCATCGCCTTCATCGTCACGCCCGGTCCGGACTACCCGATGCTGGGCGCCCTCATCCTGATCTATGCCGGCGTCCTCGCCGGCACCGGGCGCAATCTGAACCGCTCGATCATCCGCACTCTGCAGCTCAAGAACACCAACGACCGGCTCAACCGGTCGCTGACGGCGTCGCATGCCGAGCTCGACCACGCGCGGCAGGACAAGTGGCTCACCTTCGCCCATCTGAGCCATGAGCTGCGCACGCCGCTCACCGCCATCCTGGGTTTCTCGGAGGCGATCCGCGATCAGCTACTCGGCCCAGTCGATAATCCGCGCTATCGCGAATATGCGCGGCACGTCCACAACAGCGGCCGGCATCTGCTCAACCTCGCCGCCGAGATCCTGGCCTTCTCGCAGGGCGAGTCCGGGCCGCTGCCGCTCGCGGAGAGCGCCATCGATGTCGGCGCGCTGGTCGAAAGCTGCGTCGATCTCGTCGCGGCGCGAGCGGAGCGCCAGCAGCTTCGCCTCGTCCGCCGCGTCGCGCCGCACCTGCCGCCGCTCTGGGCGGACGAGACCAAGCTGCGCCAGATCCTGCTCAACCTGCTGACCAACGCCGTCAAGTTCACGCTGGCCGGCGGCGAGATCACGGTCGCCGCGGCCCTGGCGTCGGACGGCGCCCTCGCGCTCAGCGTCGCCGATACCGGCATCGGCATGGCGGCGGAGGACATCCCGCGCGCGCTCGCGCCCTTCGTCCGCCTCGCCGACGCGCACGTCCAGGAGACCGAAGGCGTCGGGCTCGGCCTGCCGCTGTGCAAGCGCCTGGCCGAGCTACACGGCGCCGAGCTTGCGATCGTCAGCGAGCCCGGCCACGGCACCACCTGCACCGTGCGCTTTCCGCCGTGGCGGAGTGCCGCCGCCGCCGAGCGCCCCGCGGCGGCCGCGCCGGGACAGAAATGAGCGGGCGCCGCGGGGTCGGCGCGCGTCAGTCGCGGTAATCGAGCCCGATATCGAGCGCGGCGGCGCTGTGGGTGAGCCAGCCGATCGAGATGAGATCGACGCCGCTCGACGCCACGGTGGGCGCCGTCGCCGGCGTGATCCGACCCGAGGCCTCGGTGATCGCGCGGCCGCCGACCATCGCGACCGCGCGGCGCAGCTCGTTGGCGCTCATATTGTCGAGCAGAACAGCGTCGACGCCGACGGATAGCGCCTCGTCGAGCTGGGCCAGCGTGTCGACCTCGATCTCGATCTTCACGAGATGGCCGACCGCGGCGCGGGCCCGTTCGAGAGCAGGCCGGATGCCGCCGGCAACGGCGATGTGGTTGTCCTTGATGAGTACGGCGTCGTCGAGGCCGAAGCGATGGTTCGAGCCGCCACCGACGCGCACCGCGTATTTCTGCAGGGCGCGCAGCCCAGGCAGCGTCTTGCGCGTGCAGGTCACCCGCGTGCGCTGGCCGCGCAGCGCGTCGACGACCGAGGCGGTGGCCGATGCGACGCCGGAGAGATGGGTGAGGAAATTGAGCGCCACGCGCTCGGCGGTGAGGATGCCGCGCGCCGGGCCGGCGATCGTCGCGATCTCATCGCCGCGCGAAAGACGACTCCCATCCGGCCGCTCGACTCGGATCGCGAGCGAGGGATCGACCAGCCGGAAGGCGAGCGCCGCCAGGTCGAGCCCCGCGACCACGCCCGGCTCGCGAGCGACCAGCACGGTCTCGGCCCGCGCCTCGGCGGGCACGATCGAATCCGTGGTGATGTCGCCGGCACGACCGAGATCCTCGGCCAGCGCCGCGCGCACCAGCGGCTCGATGATGATCGTGGGCAGCGGCGGAACGGACATCGCTCAGACCTCGAAAGCAGTGCAAGAAGCGTCGGCCGGGGCGCCATGCGCAAGCGCCTCGACTTCGGCAAGGCGAAGCTTGAGGCGCCGCGCGCCGTCGGGCGCGCGGTCGGGAAAGTCGCTGCGGCAATGACTGCCGCGGCTCTCGCGCCGCAGCAGTGCCGCGGTCGCGATGCCGAGGCCGACTGCGGCGGGATCGGCCGCCGGCCCGTCGCCCGCGGCAAGCGGATGGAGCGCCTCGATCGCGGCGCGCAGCCCCGCGGCGTCGCGCAGCACGCCGACCTTTTCTGACATGATCTGCCGCAGCGGGCCGGGGTCGGCCGCCGGCGGCACGGCGCGCGGGAACGCTGCCTGCGTCCGCCGGGCGATCGTCCCGGCGACGTCCTCGGCGACCCAGCGGGCGCTCAGGGCGGCGTCGAGCAGCGAATTGCTGGCGAGGCGGTTGGCGCCGTGCAAGCCGGTGGCGGCGACTTCGCCGCAGGCCCAGAGCCCCGCGACCGAGCTGCGCCCGGCGCCATCCACGGCGATCCCGCCCATGTGATAGTGCGCTGCCGGCCGTACCGGGATCGGCTGGGCGGCGGGATCGATGCCGGCGGCGCGGCAAAGCGCTGCGATGCCGGGGAAGCGCTCGGCGAAGCGACGGCCGAGCGCCGCGCGCGCATCGAGAAAGACGCGATGTCCTTCGGCGAGGCGGCGCCATACCGCGCGCGCGACGATGTCCCGGGGCGCCAGCTCCGCCTGCGCGTGGCCGGCCATGAAGCGCTCGCCCGTCTCGTCGACGAGCACGGCGCCTTCGCCGCGCACCGCCTCGCTGATCAGCGGCATCGGGTCGAGCCCGGCGTCGAGCGCGGTCGGATGGAACTGGACGAACTCGAGATCGGCGAGGCGGGCGCCGGCGCGCGCGGCGAGCGCCAGGCCCTGCCCGATGGCGCCGCGCGGATTGGTGGTGTGGCGATAAAGGCCGCCGATGCCGCCCGTCGCCATCACCACGCGGCTGGTCGGCAGCAGCAGGGGCCCGGCGCGCCCTGCCGCGAGCACGCCGGCGATCGCGCCGTCCGCGACGACGAGACGACGGGCTTCGATCGCCTCGAGCACCGTGATCGTCGGCGTCCGCCGCGCCGCCGCGATCAGCGCCCGCATGATCTCGCGCCCGGTGCGGTCGCCGCCGGCGTGAACGATGCGGCGCCGGGAATGCGCCGCCTCGAGGCCGAGCATGAAGCGGCCCTCGCCGTCGCGATCGAAGGCGACGCCGCGGCGAACGAGCTCCGCGATGGCGCGGTGGGCGGCGCCGGTCGTGCGCTCGACGGCGGCGGGATCGCAGAGCCCGTCACCGGCAGCAAGCGTGTCGGCGGCATGGTCGCAAGGGGCGTCGTCATCGCCGAGGGCAGCGGCGATGCCGCCTTGGGCCCAGGCGCTGGCCGCCTCGTCGCCGAGCGGCGCCTTGGCGAGCACGACGACCGGCTCGGGCGCGAGCGCAAGGGCGGTCATTAGTCCGGCGATGCCGGCGCCGACGACCACCGGCCGGTCGGCAAAGCGATCGACGATCTCAGCCATGGCCAAATCCTCAGATTGCCAGCATGCGCTCGATCGCCCGCCGAGCGCGGCCGGCGATCGCGGGGTCGATCGTCACTTCGTGCATCATGGTCTCGAGCGCCCGGCGGATCTTTGGCAGCGTGATCCGCTTCATGTGCGGGCACAGATTGCAGGGCCGCACGAACTCGACCTCGGGATACTGCACCGCGACGTTGTCGCTCATCGAGCATTCCGTCACCAGGACGACCCGCGCCGGCCGCTTGGCGCCGACGTAATTGGCCATCGCCGCGGTCGAACCGGTGAAATCCGCCTCGGCCACTACCTCGGGCGGGCACTCCGGATGGGCCAGCACGACCACGCCCGGATGCTGCTCGCGGAACGAGCGGATCTCTGCCGCGGTGAAGCGCTCATGGACCTCGCAATGACCGGCCCAGGCGACGATCTCGACATCGGTCTCGGCCGCGACGTTGCGGGCGAGATACTCGTCGGGCAGCATGATGACCTTGCCGACGCCGAGGGATTCGACGATCTTGCGGGCATTGGCCGAGGTGCAGCAGATGTCGGACTCGGCCTTCACCGCCGCCGAGGTGTTGACGTAGCTCACCACCGGCACGCCGGGATAGCGCTCGCGCAGGAGCCGGACGTCCGCCGCGGTGATCGAGGAGGCGAGCGAGCAGCCCGCGTCGAGGTCCGGGATCAGCACGGTCTTCTCCGGATTGAGCAGCTTCGCCGTGTCGGCCATGAAATTGACCCCGGCCAGCACGATGATGTCGGCTTCGGCCTTCATCGCCTCGCGCGCCAGCGCCAGGCTGTCGCCGACGATGTCGGCGACGCAGTGGAAGATCTCGGGCGTCTGGTAGTTGTGCGCCAGGATGACGGCGTTGCGCTCGCGCTTCAGCGTCCGGATGGCGTCGATGTCGCCGGCGAAGACCGGCCATTCGACGGGCGGGATCACCTTCCTGACGCGCTCGTAGAGCGGCGCGGTGCGGCGAAGGAGGTCGGCAGAAAGCGACGTTTCCATGGTCCACCATTATGCTCAGTTCGAGCATTTCTCGGCCCGAATAAACCGGGCGGCAGGCCGCCCGATAACGTATTATGCTAGTGCTGAGCATAAGCCTGTCAAGCGGCAAAGGCCGATCCAGACCGCCGCCCGGCCCGTCGCCGCGCTCCGGCCAGCCGGCGAAATGGCTGCAAAGACCGGCGCTTAGAGGGTCTCCGGCGCCGCCGCCGCGTCAGCCGCGCGCCACGGGCAGCTCTGTCATGCAGGCCCCTCAGGCCGAGCGGGACAGCGGCAGCTTGGTCCCGGCGACCGCCCGCTCCAGCAGCACCTCGCGCCGGAAGCGGAACAGCTTGGCCGGCCGGCCGCCGGTCGCGGTCGCGATCTCGCCGGTCTCCTCCACCAGCCCCTGCTGGTCGATGAGGCGGCGGAAGTTCTGCTTGTGCAGCCGGCGCCCGGCCAGCGCCTCGACCGCGCGCTGGAGCTGCAGCAGGGTGAAGCTCGGCGGCATCAGCTCGAAGACGACCGGGCGGTATTTGATCTTGGCCCTGAGCCGGGCGACGCCGGTGGCGAGGATGCGGCGATGGTCGTGGGCCATGCGCCGGCCGAGCAGCTCCGGCTCCGCCCTCGGGCCGCTCCGCGCTGCTTCGGGCACGAGGCCGGCCTCGTAGAGCAGCTCGTAGCGCTGCAGCACGAGCTCCTCGTTCCAGGTCTCTTCGCTCGTTCCGAAGGTGGCGCGGATGCGGCGGGCACGGTCGCGTCGCGTCGCGGCGTCGGTCGCCTCGGCCGCCCAGCGCCGCAAGCGCGGCAGGATAACCCGCGCCACCAACCTCGACGGTCCGCTGCGCCAATCCTCCCAGGGAAAGTAGCGATACCAGCTCTCCCAGGCCGGCACGTGCTCTCCCGATGCGCGGCCCTCTCGGGTCAGGCCGAGATAGCTGATCGAGATGACGCGCCCGCCGGCGCCGCCCTCCATGCGGTCGCGATCGGCGAAGGTGTAGAGCTGCTCGATATAGCCCAAGGGATGATGGGTCTGGCGCTCGACCCACGATCTGAGGCCCGTTTGAAGCGACCGGTGGCCCGATTCGAACACGCCGGTGGGCAGCGCGCCGCCGCCGCGAATGGTGAGGACGCGCGGCTCGTCGCCGGTCACCGCGACGATGACGGCGGTCAATTCGATGGAGGCAGCGTCCTTGTCGGTCAACGGCGTCGCCTCGCGAGGTCCTTGCGTCCCTGCCGGATCCCGGTCGAGCTGGGAAGCGCCGCATTATGCCACAGTGCGGCGCCGCGCACCGAACGGCCCAGCGCGCTCAGATGCTGAGATCGAGCAGGTTGTAGTCCTTGATTCCCGCCTTAGCCTGCGCGTCCCAGCGCCAGGTCTCGCCCGCGGCGGCGTGCGGCCGATAGACGAAAGGCGCCTCGTCGGGGAAGCGCCGCCGGCGCGCGTCGATGGCATAGCCGACGAGGCGCGCGCGCTGGCGGATGCGCTCCGCGTCGTAGACCGCCGGCGCATTGTGAACGCCGCCGCCTTTGACCCCAAGCACCGACCGGCGGCGGTGGAAGCCGAAATTCACCGTGACCCGCCAGTCGCGGCTCGTGTTGGCGAATGAGCCGTGCACCGCCTGCCGGTTGGTGATCGCGACGTCGCCCGGCTTGCAGATGATCGGCACCGCGTCGGGAAGCCGCTCGGTGCCGGCCTCCGCCACCATCGCCTTGATGTCGATCTTCCGGCGCTTGTGCGAGCCCGGCACGACCCAGACGCCGTTGGCGGGGGTGCAGCCATAGAGCTGCGCCATGAAGTTGAAGCCGTGCGAGCCTTCGTCCCAGTCGGGGCTCTCCCAATGCGTCACACCGTCCCGATGCCAGGCGACCGAGGCGCCGAGGCCCGGTTCCTTGATGAACAGCGCCTCGTTGAACGGCACGAAATCGTCGCCATTGACCGAAGCGGCGACGGCCAGGAGCTGCGGGTGGCCGTAGACGCGCAGGGCGGCATCCGAGAATTGCAGCGACCCCAGGATCAGATAGACGATCTCCTTCGGCGCGTCCGAAGCCGGCTTCGGCTCGAACATCTTCACCGGGTGCCGTCCGTTGGCGAGGCTGGTGCCGCCGAACGGGTCGCCCAGGGGCTTCGACCAGAACAGCGTCGGCGCCGCGCGGTCGGAGCCGAGCGCCGGACGGCCTTTGGCGTCGACCGCGGAGCCGCGCCCGGTCGGCAGGCGATCGAGGATGTCGAAGAGGTCGGCCTCGATGTCCGCCAGCTCCTCGCGCCCGAGCACGCCTTCGAAGACATAGAAGCCGCAGCGCCAATAGGCGTCGAGAATGTCCGGATGCACCGCGCCCTCCGGCGTAAGCCGGATGGGGCCGCGATTGCCGAGCGCGTAGGCGCGCCGCTCGCCCTTGCGCAGATAGGCCTGCATCGCCGTTTCTTCCGGGCCATAATCGGCCGCGACGGCGCGTTGGTGTCGCTTCATCGCCGGCGCCCCTATTCCGCCGCCTCCGTCGCCTGCGCCCGCGGCATGCTGCGCAGCAGCGCCGCGGCGGCATCCTCGACGACGGTGCCGCGGAAATAGTCGGGGTTCATGGAGAGGTGCATCATCGCGGGATTGACGAAGGTGAGCTCGCGGAAATTCTCCGGCGTCAGCAGCTTGGCGTTCACCAGGCTCCACGCCTCGGTGAGGATGCTGGTGGCATCGAGCACGTCCCAATGGCCGATGTCGGAGCCGAAGACCGGCTTCAAGGTCGCGCCCAGGGGATTGAGCCGGCGGTTGAAGGCGATCGACACCATGCGGTCGTCGGCCTCGCAGCCGAAATAGAACGGCTCGACGAAGAGCTGGCGCAGCTGGCGCAGCTCGGTCAAGGCGCAGGCGACGAACTCGTCGAAGCGGTCGGGCCGTTCGATCATGAAGTTGCCGTGCGGATTGGCGCGGATGCGCTCGGGCGAGAGGCGCGGGCTGCCGAAGTCGCGGAAGAGCCGCTCCAGGAGGTCGAGGTCGAGCAGCGCGGGGTCGAGGTTCTTGGCCATCGCCTCGACGTTGCGCTTCTCCCAGTGCTCGACGATGTCGTTGAGGAGCGTGACCGCCCAGCCGACCCCGCCCTCGAGGAAGCCGAAGCTGAGCTGCGGGAAGCGCCGCGTCACCCCGCTGAAGATCAGCGAGCGGCAGAAGAACTCGGCGCCGCCGGCAAAATCGCCGAGATGGTTGAAGACATAGTTGCTCGGCGAGGCGCGGTAGCCGATGCCGCGCGAGGAGGTGTGGCAGACCGGCGTCACCTTGAGCTCGATGCAGCGGCGCCAGAAGGGATCGTAGTCGTGCGGCGAATCCATCACGATCGAGCGCGTCGACTGCGTCGGCTGCAGGAAGGGGTCCTTGCCGGTCGCCGCCCGGCCCGGCCCGCGCAGCTCGGTACCGATCATCACTGCCTTGTGGCCGAGCTCGGTCACGGCGAACTCGAGCTCCTCGATCGCCTCCTGCGGCGTATAGGTCGGGATCACCGCCGCCGGCCTGAGCCGGTCGCGCACCTCGGCGAACATCTCGGCATAGAGCATGTTGAGCGCGCGGCAGCTGGCGCGCCGCGCCGCCTCGTCGGGCAGATAGACGTGGCTCAGGCCGCGCGTCGTGTAGCAATGCGCGAAGTCGATGCCGAGCTCGTCCAGGCGCGAGCGGAAATAGCGCGGCAGCTGCGCCATGGCGCGGTCGCCGGTGTGGGCGCCCGAGGGCAGCCCCCACCAGAAGCCGCGCACGGTGGGGCCGTGATGGGCGCGCGTCGCGATTACCGTCTTGGCGACGTCCTCGCCGGCGATCTCGCGCACGAAATCCATATGGGCGAAGTCGCATTCGACGACATGCGCGTCGGCGTCGATCACGGGATGATCGAGCCGGGCGCGGACGTCGCGGCCCGGGAAGCCCTCGAAACCCGACATCGCCGCTCCTCCCTCGTATCTTGGCGCCCAGGCTACCACCGGGCGCGAACCGCGTCACGCCCGCCGCGCCCGGCTACATCGCCAGCAGCTTCATTTCCCACTCGGCGTAGTAGGCCTCGGGCGGCTTGGGCAGCAGCGGATAGGCGGCGCGCAGCATGTCCTGCACCGCCGCGTCCTTGCTCCAGCCGAGCTCGTCGAGCGCCGGCAGCGTGATGCGCTTGGTCGGCTCGATCACCGCCTCGTCGAGGAGCTTGCCCGGATCGCTCGCCGCGTCCATCACCTTGCCGGCCACCAGCATCTCGTAGACGTGCCAGACATTGGGCATCACCGGCAGGCCGTTGCGGACGAAATAGGGAATCCGCACATGCTCGCGCAGATCCGCGTCGATGTTGAGATTGGCGTCGCTCACCTTGCGCGCCGCCTCGGCATTGTCGTCGATCCAGCGGCAGAAGCCGAGCCAGGCCTTCATCACCTTCTTGGCCGCATCAGGATAGGTCTCGACGAAGTCGCGGCGCATGGCGAGCGTGCCGTAGCCGATATAGGGAATGAAGTCGGCGGTGTTGATCAGCGTGCGCGCCTCGAAGCGTCGCTCGGCCACGGTGTCGGCGGGCGGCAGCGCATAGATGGCGTCGACCAGCCCTTGCGCCAGCGCTTGCGGCTGGGCGGGCGCCGGCACGAGCACGATCTCGAGATCCTCGCGGCCGATGCCGTGCGTCTTCTTGAGCGCGGCGAGGCCGATATCCTCCATCGTGCCGCGCTGGTGCAGCGCCAGCTTCCTGCCGCGGAGCTGCGCCACCTCGACGATCGGCGAGCCGCCCTTCACCATGATGCGGCTGAAGGGCTGCTTCGGCGTGCCGACGGCGCCGAGCGCAGGCTGCAGCAGCGGCAGGCCGCGCGCCGCGGCGACCAGGGCCGGACCGACGCCGACATCGCCCAGCGGGATGCTGCCGGCGACCAGCGCCTGCACCACCGCCGGCCCGCCCTGGCCGTGGAACAGCTCGACCGAAAGCCCCTGCTCCTTGAAATAGTCGACATCGCCGATGAAGGCGGTGACCTCGGTGCTGAAGGGCAGCGTGCCGATGACGATCTTGTCCGGAATGTTGGCCGTTGCGGCGATGCCGAGCGCGCGTGGGGTGGCGACCAGCGCCAGGCTCGCCGCGCCGGCCTTCAGCAGACGGCGCCGCCCGAGCGCCCCGGTGTCCCCCATTCTCCCCTCCCGCGCCGAACCGTCGTCACGGCGCGGCGATCGGCGGCCAGTCTACACCGAGACGCCGCGATGCGCCTATCGCGCCGCGGCGATTGACCGGCGGGAGGAGGCGCGCCTACCGTCGCGCATGGCATGGCCGGCGCCGGGACCGGGTTTGTGGGTCGAAAGCGGCGGCAGCGGCGGTCCGGCGCTGCTGCTGCTGCACGGGCTCGGCGCCAACGCCGCGGTGTGGGACGGGCTGCGCCCGCTCGTCGCCGCGCGCTGGAAAGGGCGCTGGCTCGCTCCCGATCTGCGCGGCCACGGCCGGTCGGCGCATCGAGCGCCCTACAGCTTCGGCGCGCATGCCGCCGACGTGGCGGGGCTCTTCGAGCAGGGCGACGAGGTTGTGGCGCTCGGCCACTCCATGGGCGGCGCCGTCGCCATGGCGCTCGCCAGCCAGTGGTTCGGCGTCGTCGTGCGCCGGGTCGTCGCCTTCGGCGTCAAGCTCGCCTGGACGGCGGAGGAGACGGCGAGGGCGCGGGAGCTGGCGCGCGCGCCGGTGCGGCGCTTCGCGACGCGGGAGGAGGCGATCGAGCGCCATCTCCGCGTCGCCGGCCTCAAGGGGCTGGTCACGCCGGACTCGCCGGCGGCGGCCGTCGGCATCGTCGAAGAGGCGGGCGGCTTCCGCCTCGCCGCCGATCCCGGCGTCAACGCCGTCGTCGGCGTGCCGATCGAGAGCGTGATTGCCGCCATGCGCGCGCCGCTGCGGCTCGCCGCGGGCGAGCGCGACCCGATGGTGACGCTCGACGCGATGCGCCGTTTCGATCCCGGCGCGGTGCTCCTGCCCGGGCTCGGCCACAACCCGCATGTCGAGGCGCCGGAGGCGCTATGGCAACTGGTCGAAGCGACCTTGGGCTAGAGTTCGTACTGATAAGCCGATAAAAGCCGGCCGCGTCTCCGGAGAGGAAAGCCCGGCCGCTATCCCACGGCGCGCGGCGGGCGGGTGCGCTCCTCGGCCCAGCTTTCCATGAGGTCGAGGGCCAGCGGGAAGTTGCCGAGCTGGCAGTGCATCTGCGCGTACTCTTCCTTGGTGAAGATGCGCATCGTGGTCGAGCGGGCGGCGGGCAGCATCCGCGCCTGCTCGAAGAGCTGATCCAGCGGCACGTAATGGTCCTGCGCGCCCGCCATCAGGAGAACGTCCTGCTGCACGCCCTGCGAGACGTCGCGCGTATGGAAGTTGCGCGCCCGGGCGAACACCTCGCTCGGACTCTTGCAGCCGAGGACGTGATACGCCTGTTTCATCACCCAGTCGAGCAAGGGGCTCCGCGTCTGGGCATCGCGGATCGCGAGATCGAGCTTGCCCGCGGCGTCGGCGTTCGTGGCGTTGTCGGCGAGGCTCCGCAGCGCGGGCGGCAAAGTCAAGGTGAAGCAGGCGTAGAGGTCCGTCAGGATGTCCCACGCGATGACGCGGCGGACGCGCGGCTCGAAGGCCGCGGCCCGCATGACCAGACAGCCGCCGAGCGAGATGCCGACGAGCGTGACGTCGTCGAGGCCGAACGCGTCGAGGATTGCGGCGACCGGGCGGTGCCAGTCGGGGGTCAGCACGGTCTTCGATTCTTCGAGCGCCGTCCCCTGGCCGGGCCCTTCGAAGGCGACGATGGTCCAGCCGTCGTCGCGCATCCGGGTGAGGAACGGGAAGAATTCCTCGATGTAGGAATCGAACCCGCCGAAGACGACGAACGTCCCCTTCGAGCGTGGCGGCACGAGATGCCAGGCCGGGAGCCGCGCGCCCTCGAAGGGGACCCAGCGGCGGGCGGTCTCCGGGACGCCGGACTCCGCGCGCAGCAGCGGGAGCAGGCGCGCGCGGAGTGGCCGCTTGCGCGAGTCGTCGACCGTCATGAAGAACTCGGCGCTGCGGAAATGCAGCGCGGCATGGAACGGGCGACCGTCGGCGAGAGCCTGCTCGCCGAGGGCGACGAAAATCTCTTTCCAGGCGTCATAGGAGGTCAGCTTCGGCACGACGGGACGAACATCCTCGAACCAGCGGGCACCGCCATAGGCGGTCCATCGATTGAGCTGGAAGTTGAGACTCGGGTCGGGATGAAGAGCGTCGCTCCAGCCGACATGCAGGATCGATGTCATGGCACGACCTCCAGGAGGCTCAGGACGGCGGCCGTTCTGCCGCCGTCCGTCCAGCCTTCTAGCATTCTGCCGCAAGAGCGCACAGAGGGGCGTTCGGCGTCAGGCGCCCGAGTCCGTCCCCGTGGCACGAGCGCCGCGCGACCGCTGCGACGACTTCCGCGAGAACGCGCCAGCCTGTGCGAGCGCGCGGCCCGGGCGGCATCAGCGCCCGGTCGGCAGCGTGAGGTCGGGCAGCAGCAGTCGCCGGCGGTTGGGCGGAATGAACAGCTCATGGAAATAGATCGTGTCCCACTTGCGGCAGGTGGCGGTGATCGCGAGCTTGATGCCCTCGGTTCCCGGCCGCGCGCGCACATGGCGGGCGATCTCGCCGGCGAGCCTGACGAAGGTCAGGTCCTGCGCGAAGGTGATCGGCGGCAGATTGTACTCGCGCGCCAGCATCAGCTTCAGATTGCTGTCCCGGAGCGCGGCGAGCGGCTTGGCGGCGAAGCCGCCGAACCGGTCGGCATTGATGTAGAAGCGGCTGAAGACGACGAACTCGTCGGCGATGCGCAATTCGCGCTCGAGCCGCACGATGTTGTCGCCTCGCTGCCGCAACGGCTGCGACCACGGCCCCGTCGCCGAGATCCGGCGCCGCGAGACGACCTTGGCGTGCAGCGGCAGCACGGTGCCGCTGGCATCGTCGAGGAACCGCGCATGGAGAAACGGCTGGGCGATGCCCTTGAGGTCGGCCGTGACGAAGGTGCCGCGGCCCTTGACGCGCAGCAGCCGTCCTTCCTCGACGAGCGCGCGCACGCCCTTCTGCACGGTGCCGAGGCTGTAGGGCACCATGTCGGTGAGCTCGATCTCGGTCGGCAGGCGATCGCCCGATTTCCAGAAGCCGGCATCGATCGCCGCCGCGAGCGCCTGGCGCAGCTGCGCGTATTTGGGCAACCGACTGCCGTTGGCCGTGAGAAAGCGCGCGAGCGGCGATCGGGAGAGGCCGGCGGAAGCGGCGCGGGGCCGGTTTCGCCGCGGGAAGCGGGGCCGCTGCGTGGCGGCCTTCGGCCGTGCGTCGGAGCGGGCGAAATCGCGTTCCACAGGCGAGAGTCCAAGGAGCGGACCGGGCGCGGCCCGCTCCGCACTATATAGTTTCTCCGGCGCCTTGCAATTGCCATCCGCGGTGCCAAGCGGGACGCTGGAGCGATCGCTTGCAAAACTATATAGTTGCTCCTACACTCCCGTTCCGATGTCGTCGCTCGCTCCTGGCGCCGGACCCAGCGGTCCCCTGCGCGGACTCCGCATCCTCGATCTCGCCACCCTGCTCGCGGGCCCGCTGGCCTCGACCCTGCTCGCGGATCTCGGCGCCGAGGTGGTCAAGATCGAGCTGCCCGACGGGCGCGACGCCTTGCGCGCGCTGCCGCCCCACAAGCAGGGGGTGCCGCTGTGGTGGAAGGTCTCGAACCGCAACAAGCGCGGCATCACGCTCGATGTACGCAAGGCCCAGGGGCGCGCCTTGTTCCTTCGCCTGCTGTCCGAGTTCGACGTTCTGGTCGAGAACTTCCGCACCGGGACGATGGACGGCTGGGATCTCGGCCGGGAGGCGCTCTTCGCCGCCAAGCCGACGCTCACCATCCTGCGCGTCACCGGTTTCGGGCAGACCGGACCCGATCGGCAGAAGCCGGGCTTCGCCCGCGTGTTCGAGGCGATGTCGGGCTACACCTACCTGAACGGCTTTCCCGACGGGCCGCCGCTCAACGCCGGCTTCCCGCTGGCGGATTCCGTCGCCGGGCTGTTCGGGGCGCTCGGCATCGTCGCCGCCGCCTATCGCCGCCTGCGCCATCCCGACGCTCCCGGCGAGGAGATCGACCTGTCGGCGACCGAAGCCATCTTCCGCACGCTCGATTTCCTGGCGATCGAATATGATCAGCTCGGCGTGGTGCGCGAGCGGCTCGGCAACATGAGCGCCTACTCCGCGCCGTCGAACATCTATCGCACGCGGGACGGCAAGTGGGTGTCGATGGCGGTCTCCAGCCAGTCGATGTTCGAGCATCTCTGCGACGCCATGGAGCGCCCGGAGCTGTTGCGCGACGCCCGCTTCGCCGACAACCCGGCGCGGGTCGCGAACCGCGGCGCGCTCGACCTTCTGGTCGCCGCCTGGATCGCGGCGCGGGACCTGACGCAAGTGGTCGAGATCCTGACCCGGCACGAAGTCACCTTCAGCCCCGTCTACTCGATCCGCGACGTGTTCGAGGATCCGCATTTCCGCGCGCGCGGCATGATCGAGACGGTGGTCGACCGCGAGCTCGGTCCGGTGAAGATGCAATGCGTGGTGCCGCGCTTCGCGACGGCGCCCGGCTCCATCCACGCCACCGGGCCGGAACTCGGACAGGACAATGACGAGATCTATGGCGCGCTCGGACTCGACGCGACGGCGCTCGAGGCGTTGCGCGCCAAGGGCGTGATCTGAGGGAGGGGAGCGGCAGGTGGGCTCCGAAGCGGGCGATCCCGCGCGGCGCGGGACGGGGCAGGGACGGCCGAACGTCGTCATCATCGTGCTCGACGATCTCGGCTTCGCGGATTTCGGCTGCTATGGCAGCGAGATCGGCACGTCGAACATCGATCGCCTGGCGGCGCACGGGCTGCGCTACCGGCGCTTCCGCACCACCGGCATCTGCTCGGCGACGCGGGCCGCGCTGCTGACCGGTCTCAATCACCATTCCGCGGGCATGGGGTTCCTCGCCGACTTCGATGGCGGCTCGGACGGCTATCGCGGCGATCTGACGCTCGAGGCGCCCACGCTCGCCGAGACGCTGCGCGAGGCCGGCTACGCCACCTTCATGGTCGGCAAATGGCACGTGAATTCGTCCAGGACGCTGAGTCAGAGCGGCCCCATGTACAACTGGCCGGCGCAGCGCGGCTTCGACCGCTGCTACTGGTTCAACCTGCACTCCAACGACTATTTCAGCCCCTACGACATGTACGAGGGCAATTCGATGATCCAGGTCGGGGGCCAGGGCTACTACATCACCGACGATTTCACCGACCGCGCCGTCGACTATGTCCGCAACCACCGCGCCGTCGCGCCGGATCAGCCCTTCCTGCTCCATCTCGCCTACAACGCGCCGCACAGCCCGCTGCACGCCCGGGCCGAGGACCGCGACCGCTACCGCGGCCGCTACGACGAGGGTTGGGACCGCGTGCGCGAAGCGCGCCTCCAGCGCCAGAAGCGGCTCGGCATCGTGCCGCCCGACACCGAGCTGCCGCCGCGCAACCCCGGCGTCCAGCCTTGGGACGCGCTCAGCGATGCCGAGCGAAAGGTCTTCGCGCGCTACATGGAGGTCTATGCCGGAATCGTCGACCGCGTCGACTGGAATGTCGGGCGGCTGACCGAGGCACTGGCGGCGCTCGGCCTGCTCGACGATACGCTGATCCTGCTCCTCTCGGACAATGGCGCGAGCGCGGAGGGCACGCCGGAGGGCACGCCCAACCTCATGCTCACCGCCTATGCGCGGCCGCCGAGCATCGCCGAGGCGCTCGCGCTGCGCGAGGTGATGGGTGGTCCCGAGACCTTCCCCCACTACCCTCGCGGCTGGGCGATGGTGTCGAACACGCCCTTCCGCATGTACAAGCAGTTCACCTTCCTGGGCGGCGTCGCCGATCCGCTGATCGTGCATTGGCCCGCGGGCGTCCGCGCGCGCGGCGAGATCCGCGACCAGTATGCGCATGTCAACGACCTCTATCCGACGGTGGTGGAGATCGCCGGCGCGGCGCGCGCGACCGCCTGGCGCGGCCGGCCGGCGAAGCCGGTCGAGGGCAAGAGCTTCGCGCACACTTTCGACGACCGCGACGCCCCGACGCACCACACCGAGCAGTATTACGAGATGGGCGGGCAGCGCGCGATGTACGCCGAGGGCTGGCGCATCGTCACCTGGCACAAGCGCGGCATCGCCTATGAACAGGATGTCTGGCAGCTCTACGACGCCGCGCGGAACTTCAACGAGACGCAGGATCTCGCGGACGAGCGGCCCGACAAGGTGCGCGAGCTGGAGCGGCGCTGGCTCGATGCGGCGCGGCGCTACAACGTGCTGCCGCTCGACGACCGGAACTTCTGGCTGAAGATGATCGAGACGCGTCGCCTCTGGCCGCGGCGCCGAAGCTGGGAGTTCGTGCCGCCGCTGCAGCCGATCTGCTCGCAGGCGGCGCCCTGGACGGGCGGTCGCTCGCATCTCATCCGTGCCGAGATCACCCGCGAGCGCGCCGACGCGGAGGGCGTGCTCGTCGCCTACGGCTCGCGCTATTACGGCTATGCGCTCTATGTGCTCGACGGCCGTCTCGTCTACGAGATCGCGCTGGCGCCGCGCGCGCATCGGCTGCGATCGACGGCGCCGCTGCCGCTCGGCCGGATGATCGTCGGCTTCGAGATGCGCATGACCGAGCGGCCCTCGAAAGGGATCGGCGTACTCTCGCTCGACGGACGACCGATCGGCGAGCGCGCGTTCGACGAGGTAATGGTGGGCGTGCCCTATGACGGGCTCGACATCGGGGCCGACCGCAACGTGCCGGTGTCGGACGCCTATCGGGCGCCGTTCGCGTTCTGCGGCACGCTGCATCGCGTCACCTTCGAGGTCGATCCGACGCCGCCGACGCAGGAGGAGCTCGAGCGCAACGCCCGGATGATCCAGATGATGTCTTGAGGAGGGGCGCTGCAGAGCGCCCGATGGTGCCGGCAACAGGGAGGGCTTGCCCCGATGCCGTCCGCGACGGGCGGACAGGGGCGGGCGGCAGAGCCGAGGCGGTGATGAACGCGGAGCAGCTCAAGATCGAGGATCTCGCGGTGCGCTTCAGGCTAGGCGCCGGCGAACTCCTCGTGCTCGACCACATCTCTTTCACCGTCGCCGAGGGCGAGCGGTTGATGCTGCTGGGGCCCTCGGGCTGCGGCAAGTCGACGCTGCTCAAGGCGATCGCCGGCTTCCAGCCGGCGAGTGCCGGCGCGATCCGGCTCGAAGGGCGGGTCGTGTCGGAGCCCGGGCCCGATCGCTTCGTCGTGTTCCAGGAGTTCGACCAGCTCTTCCCGTGGAAGACGGTGCGCGCCAACGTCGCGGATGCCGTCCGCCTCACGCGCGGCCTTTCCAGGAGCGAGGCCGCGCGCCGCGCCGAGTCGGTGCTGGCCATGGTCGGGCTCGAGGCCTATGGCGACTTCTACCCGCACACCTTGTCCGGCGGCATGAAGCAGCGCGTCGCGATCGCGCGCGCCTGGGCGATCGAGCCCATCATCCTGCTCATGGACGAGCCCTTCGCCGCGCTCGACGCCATCACCCGCGCCACGCTGCAGCAGGAGACCGTCAACATCTGGCACCGGGCACGGCGGACGCTGATCTTCGTGACGCACAGCATCGACGAGGCGATGTTCCTCGGGCAGCGCATCGTCATCATGGGGAGCAGGCCCGGGCGCATCGTCGAGATCATCGACAATCCCTATGTCGACACCCGCGACAAGCCTGAAAGCGCCGCGCTCCGCCAGCGTATCCGCGATCTCCTGACCAGCTCGGCGGCGCGGGAGGCGGCGGCATGAACGCGGCCGAGGCATCGGGCGAGCCCGGCCGGACGGCGCGAGCGGCGCATTCGGAGCTCTGGCGCGTCGCGGCGCGCAAACTCGTCATCGCGGCGATCTTCTTCGGCGGCTGGGAGGTCGCGGTGCGCGTCTCCGGCGTGTCGCCCATCCTGATCCCCTCGGTCGAGGGCGTGTTCGGCTCGTTCTTCCGCGGCATCGCCGACCTGTCGCTCATCTACAGCACCTGGGCCACCGTGCAGAACCTGCTGATTGCGATGCTGGTCGGGCTCGCCATCGCCGTCGCGCTCAATATCGGCGCCTTCCTCTCCTCCTGGGGACGCGAGGCGCTGCAGACGGTTGCCGCCGCCCTCAACCCGCTGCCGGCGATCGCGCTGCTGCCGGTTGCGTTCCTCTGGTTCGGCGCCAGCACCACCTCGCTGCTCTTCGTGCTGGTGAACTCGGTCGTCTGGGCGATGGCCCTCAACATCTTCACGGGCTTCTCGACCGTGCCGCGGACCATCCGCTTCGTCGGCCGCAACATGGGCCTCAGGGGGCTGGCGCTCTTCCGCCACGTCTACGTGCCGGCGGCGCTCCCCTACATCTATACCGGCATCAAGATCAGCTGGGCCTTCGGCTGGCGCACAGTCATTGCCGCCGAGCTCGTCTTCGGCGCCACCGCCTCGGCCGGCGGCGGGCTGGGATGGCGCATCTTCATCGACCGCTACAATCTCGACACGGAAGGCACCTTCGCCGGCCTGCTGACCATCATTCTCATCGGTCTCGCCGTCGATTCGCTCTTCCGCCTGGTCGAGCGTCGAACCATCCAGAAATGGGGAATGGCGGAGCACTGAGGCCCGCCGGAACGGGGAAGGGAGGCGTCCATGGGAGTTCGGTCGCGTCGGACAAGGCTGGCGAGAAGCATCGCCTTGGCCGCCATGATCCTGGCAGGGGCCGCGCAGGGCGTCGCGGCGCGCGAGACTGTGCGCATCGCGGTGGAGCACGGGCTCGGCTATGCCCCGCTCTTCATCGTGGCGAAGAAGCCGGAAATGCTGCGCAAGTATCTGCCCGACGCCGATGTGGCGCTGGTGCAGCTCGCCGGCGGCGCGGCCGTGCGTGAGGCGCTGCTGTCGGGCACGGTGGACATCGGCGGTCTCGCCATGTCGCCGATCATCCAGGCCTGGGCGCGCGGCGCCGACCTAAAGATCGCGCTTGGCATCTCCGACATGCCGGCGAAGCTCATCACCTATCGCGACGACATCCATTCGATCAAGGATCTGAAGCCGGGCGACAAGATCAACGTGGTGTCGATCGGCTCGCCGCTGTCGCTGATCGTGCAGATGGCGGCGGAGAGCGAGCTCGGCAACGCCCATGCGCTCGACAACAACTTCGTCACCATGTCCCATCCCGACGGGGTCGCAGCGGTGATGACCAAGCGCGATATCGTCGCGACCTTCGCCTCGCCGCCCTATGTCCGCATCCTGCTGCGCGAGCCCGGCATGCACGCGATCTTGACCAACCATGATTTCAGCGCGGCGAACTTCACCTATATCGTCGCCGCGGCCGGCGCGGGCTTCGTCGGCCGCGCCAAGGCCTACGACGCCACCATCCATGCTTTGACGGATGCGATCGACTGGCTCAACGCCAAGCCCGAGGAGGCAGCCGCCTTCCTCGCCGCCGAGGAGCGCACCAAGCTGACCGCGGCGGACTGGGCCGCCGAGCTGAAGCAGGACGGCGTCCGGTTCACGCCCGAGCCGCACGGATTGGTGAAGCTCGGCGCCTTCATGGTCCGCGTCGGCGTGGCGACGAAGGCGCCGGGCTTCGACGACGTCACCTGGCCGAACCTGCACGGCGCCGGCGGCAGCTGACCGGCGTCCGTCCGCCGGCCGCGGCCCCGCGCGGAGAGGCTGGGCCCGCCCCGCGAGGAAAAGGTGGCGTCCCGGCCGATCTTTCGTCAGGCTGAAGGAGTCGGGGGGCCCGGGCGAGGATCGCAGGGCGGGCGCGGGAAGCGATCGGCGCGCATGATGCAGCGGGAGGACATCAGAAGCGAACGGCTGCGTCGGCTGTTCGATTACTGGGAGAGCAAGCGGGCGGGCCGGACGCTGCCGGCACGCGCGGCGCTCGATCCCGTCGACTTCGCCTACGCGCTCGCCAGCGTGGCGCTCGTCGAGGTGCTCCGCGACCCCTTGCGCTTCCGCTTCCGGCTGGTCGGCACCGAGATCGCGCGCCGCGACGGCACCGATCTCACCGGCAAGTACGTCGACGATCATCCCTTGCCGGAATACCGGGCCTTGCTGCGGCAGGTCTACGGCGAGATCGTCGCCACCGGCCTGCCGGCGGTCTTCCACCGCGAACGGCTGATGGACGACAAGCTTCGCCAGTACGAGGTGCTCTACCTGCCGCTCGCCGCCGACGGCGCCACCGTCGACATGCTGCTCGTCGGCATCGACTTCGGATGAGGGCGCGCCGCCGGCGACGACGGCGTCACGGCTCGAGGAGGCCCGCTCTCTCTCCCTCCCGCGGCGCGGCGGCGCGGCCGCCCTGCGGCACCAGCAGGGCCAGCAGATAGATGGCGGAGCTCAGCAGCGTGATCCAGAAGGTCGGCGGCGCGTCGGTCAGGTAGGCGAGCGTGATGCCGGCCGAGGTCTCGGTCGCTGCGAGCAGGACGGAGACGGCGACGCCCGCCTTGACGCTGGTGGTGAGACGCAGCGCTGCGGCCGCCGGGCCGACCATGAGCGCGAACACCAGCAGGATGCCGACGATCTGGATCGCCTCGGCGACGGCGACGGCGACGATCAGCAGGAACAGCACCGAGACGAGCCGCAGCGACAGGCCCTTCGCCTCGGCCAGCTCGGGCTCCAGGGTGGCGAAGAGCAGCGGCCGCGAGATCGCCGCCAGGGCCACGAGGCTCGCCACCGCCAGCAGCGCGAGATCGCGCAGATTGTCGCCGCTCACCCCGAGCACGTTGCCGAAGAGCAGCGCGGTCGCCTGCGCCGCATAGGCGGTGTAGAGATGCAGGAACAGCACGCCGAGGCCGAGCGACAGCGACAAGATGACGCCGATGGCGACGTCGCGGCCGCGCAGCCGCTCGCCGAGCAGCCCCATCGCCGTGCCCGCCGCCAGCGTCAAGATGAGCAGTCCCCAGAAGGGCGCGAGCCCGACCAGCAGCGCGCCGGTTGCGCCGGCGAAGCCGACATGGGAGAGCGCGTGCCCGGCGAAAGTGAGATTGCGCAGCACGAGGAAATAGCCCACCGCGCCGGCGACCAGCGCCACGACGAAGCCCGCGGCGAAGGCCGTCCGCATGAAATCATAGTCAAGCATCGTGGCGATGGGCATCGGCCTCCACCTCGCCATGTGCCGCGACGACGATGATCCTGCCTTTGACGTGGAGTACGTCGATGGGCGTGTCGTAGAGCCGCGACAGGACCTCGCTGGTCATCACCTCGTCCACCGTCCCGAGCATGGCGCGGCCGTGCCCGAGATAGAGCACGCGGTCCATCGCGCCGAGCAGCGGGTTGATCTCGTGAGCGGTGAACAGCACGGTCATGCCGAGCGTCCTCTGCACGCGCTTCACCAGCTCGACCACCGACTGCTGATAGTGCGGATCGAGGCTGATGAGCGGCTCGTCGAGCAGCAGCAGCCGGGGCTTGCCGAGGAGCGCCTGCGCCAGCAGGAGGCGCTGCACTTCGCCGCCCGAGAGCTGCTGGATCGGCCGCCGCGCGAGCTCGTCCGCCTCGACCGTCGCGAGCGCCCAGGCGACCTCGCGCCTGCCTTCGGCGCCGAGGATCGGCAAGCCCCAGCGGTAGCCGTTGACGGCGCTGGCGACGATGTCCCAGCCGCGCAGGCGCAGATCCGCGAGCGCGGATCGCCGTTGCGGCAGGTAGCCGCAGATCGGGCTGCCATGCATCGGCGGGCGGCCGAAGAGGCGGATCGCGCCCGCCGCCGGCCGCAACAGGCCGAGCAGCGCCTGCAGCAGGCTCGTCTTGCCGGAGCCGTTGGGACCGAAGACGCCGATGAACTCGCCCTCGTCGATGGTGGCGTCGACGCCGGCGAGCACGGTGCGCTCGCCGCGCCGCAGCGTCAGCCGGTCGAGCTCGATGGCGGTCATGGCGGCTTGCCGGAGAGCGCCCGCTCGAGCGCGGCGAGCTCGGACAGCATCCAGGCCTGGTAGGTCGTGCCGGCCGGCTCGGTCTCGCTGACGCCGACCACCGGCACGCCGGACCGCCGGGCGAGCGCCTTCATCCTCTCGGTCAGGGCCGCGCTGGTCTGGACGTTGTAGAGCAGCGCCTTGACGGCGCGGGTCCGGAGGTCGTTCTGGAAGGCGGCGATCTCCGCGGCGCCGGGCTCGGTATTGTTCATGATGGCGAGCTGGAAGCGCCGGTTGCGCATCTCGAGGCCGAGCGCCGCCGCCATGTAGCCGAAGACTGGCTCGGTCGCCGTGACCGGGGTGCCCGCGTAGGCCAGCCTGAGGCGCGCGACCGCGTCGTTCAGCGGCGCGAGCGACGCCTCGAAGCGGGCGAGCCTCGCCTCGTAGGCCGCGCGGCGGGCGGGATCGCGCTTGACGAGCGCGGCCGCCAGCGCTCTGGCCAGCACCGGCATGGTGCCGGGATCGTACCAGAGATGCGGATCGTCGCCGGCCCTGCTGTGCACCAGCGTCGCGACCTCGATCACCTCGCGGCCGGCGGCGGACGAGGCGGACAGCAGCTTGACCATCCAGGGATCGTAGTCGGCGCCATTGAAGATGACGATGCCCGCGCCGGCGATGGCCCGCGCCGTCGACGCGCTCGCCTCGAAGAGATGCGGATCCTGGTCGGGGTTGGTCAGGATGCTGGCGACCTCGACCGTGCCGCCGCCGAGCTGCTCGGCGACGTCGCCATAGAAGTTTTCCGCCGCGACGATGCTGATCGGCGCCGCCGGCGCCGCTGCGAGACCCAGGCCGCTCGCCACCACGAAAGCCAGGACGCCGCGCATCGCCACCTTTCCTCGGCCGGGCGACGGGCGCCCATCGAATGTTATGTTATATCGTTACGGCGCATTCTGCCAAACCTCGATCTCGGCGGGGGCGCGGGGCGATGGCGGCCGCGACGCCCCGCGCGGCACCCGGTCGCAGTCCGTCGCGGCCGCCGCCCTTGCCGGCGCGGTTTTAAAGGTTGTACACTGCAACGAAGCTCGGGGGGAGTTCCCGGTGCGAGGGTTCCATGAATACCAAGTCACTGAATCGGCGGGCGTTTCTGTTGAGCACGGCGAGCTTTGGCGGCGTAGCGGCGCTGCTCTCCGGGGGCTCTTCGGCGGCGGCCTTCGAGGTCCAGCGCCTGCGCCCGACGAGCCGCCTCGCGCTCGAGATCCAGAACCACTGCAGCGTCAATGCCGAGCATGACCAGATCCGCGCCACGCTGATGCGCGAGCTGCTCGCACGCACGGGCGCGCCGGGCACGCTGCTGACGGAAACGGCCTATTGCCCGATCTGCGGTTGCCCGATCATCGCGACGCGTTACGTCCAGTAGAGCGGGCCTTCAGACCCGCGAACCTTCGAGCTGCGCCTGCGACGAGGCATGGCGATGTCTTCCGCCGCGACAAGATGACGAGCGCCGAAGAGAGGCGGCGACGGCGATGGCGGTTCACGATCGTGGTCCTCGCGGTCGTCGCGAGCCTGCCGATGCCCGCGGCCGGTGCCGGTCTGCAGCGGATGGTGCTGGCTCCGGCGGGGTGCTTCGTGCTCGCGCCCGGCGGCTACAGCGACGCCGCGGCCTACTGCCTCGACCAGTCGCGCGCGCCGCCGCCCGAGGGCGCGATCCTGTCGAACGTCTCGGCGTCGCTCGACCACGCGACAGTCAGGAGCGGCGGCACGGCGTCGCTCACGCTGGCGCAAGCGCTGGCGCAGCAGGTCGTCCGGATCGAAGGCCGCGGCAATGATCAGCGGCTCCGGCTGCGGAACCTGACGGACCGGACGGTGGAGATCTGCATCGGCGCGCCAACGGTGGTGATGGGCAACGGGGAAACCGATACGAAGGACCTCGATCGCATCCGCGGCGAGATCGCGCAGCTGCTCGCGCACGTGCCCGACCCTTCCGACGCGCGCGCGCAGGCGGCGACGCAGCTCAAGCTGTGGGATCTGGTCAACAAGACCGACCAGGAGGAGAATGCGGCATTGACGCGCGATCTCGTGCCCCTGCCGCTGCTGACGCACGCGCCGAAGCCCGCCGTGAGCGCGCCCGGTCGAGGAAAATGCGCCGCCGGACCCGTGGGCGCCGATGTCAAGCTTTGCATCGACTAGGAGAACCGCAAGGATGAACCGCAGGCTGCGCCGGGGCGACGGGACGATATTCATCGGTCGCGCTTCGGCCCCCGAGACGAGACCGCGGCGTCGGACGGACGGAGCGGCGGCATCCGCGCGGAGGCCGCCGCTGTCGCGGCTGCTGGCGGTGTTCGCCGCGCTCGGCCTGCTCGCCGGCACCGGCGCTGCCGCGCGCGCGCAGAGCGAGACCGGCAGCCCCGGAATCAGCCAGATTCGCGACGCCGAGATCGAGCAGGATCTGCGCCAATGGGAGATGCCGGTGTGGAAGGCGGCGGGCCTCGACCCCGATGCCATGCACATCATCCTGATCGCCGACGACCAGATCAATTCGTTCGTCGCCGGCGGGCAGAACATCTTCGTCTATACCGGCCTGCTCACCCGCTCGGACAATGCCAACCAGGTGATCGGGGTGATGGCGCACGAGACCGGCCACGTCTATGGCGGCGATCTCGCGCGCCTGAGCGATGCGATCAAGAAGGCGCAGATCGCCCAGGTCATCGGCATGATCGCCGGCGCCGCGGCCGGCGTCGCCACCCACAGCGGAAGCCCCGCCGTGGCGGGCATGGCCGCCGGCCAGAGCTATGCCGAGCGCAACTTCCTCTCCTTCAGCCGCGGCCAGGAGGGCGCGGCGGACAAGGCGGCGACGATCTTCCTCAACGATACCGGCCAGTCGCCGCGCGGGCTGCTGCAATTCATGCAGAAGCTCCAGGGCGACGAAAACGCGCTCGGCATCCACGAGGTGCCCTACCTGATGACCCATCCGCTCACCCAGGATCGCATCGACGCGCTGCAACACGACGTCTCCACCTCGAAATTCGCCGATGCGCGGGAGCCGGCGACCTACAAGGAACAGCATTCGCGCATGATCGCGAAGCTGGTGGGATTTCTCGCGCCGACGAGCGACGTGTTCGAGAAATATCCGGAGACCGACAACAGCGTCGCGGCGCGCTATGCCCGCGCCATCGCCTATCACCGCATGAGCAACGAAGCCGAGGCGATGAAGCTGGTCGACGGGCTGATCGCGGGGGCGCCCGACGATCCCTTCTTCCAAGAGCTGAAGGGCCAGTTCCTGTTCGAGGCCGGCCACGTCGCCGAGTCCGTAGCCCCCTATCAGCGGGCCAATCAGCTGTTGCCGCGCAACGCGCTGATCGAGACCGAGATGGCCCAGACCATGGTCGAGGCGGGCGACGGCCGGTACGATCGGCAGGCGCTCGATGCGCTCACCGACTCCGCCGACAAGGATTCGGACAATCCGCTCACTTGGCGTCTGATGGCGACGATTTACGGCCGCGAAGGCAAGGAGAACGAGGCGATCCTCTACACTGCCGAGCAGGCCTTCGCCGAGGGCCGCTACAAGGAGGCCAAGGGCCAGGCGCACTACGTGGCGGGGCGCTTTCCCTTCGGCTCGCCCGGCGCGCTCCGTGCCCAGGATCTGGAGCAGGACGCCGAAAACGCGATCAAGGCCGAGCGCTAGCGCCCGTCCCGCCGATCCGCAGCGGATAGCGCAGGAAGCCACGAAACCGGGCGCGGCCGCCGCGGACCGGCGCGCCGTCGCGCTCGAACGCGGGAAAGCGCCGCACGAAACGGCCGATCGCGACCGCGGCCTCCATGCGCGCGAGCGACATGCCGGCACAGGCATGGATGCCGGTGGCGAAGGCCAGGTGGCGGTTCGGCTGGCGGCGGAGATCGAGCCGGTCGGGATCGGGGAACTGCGCGGGGTCGCGGTTGGCGGCGCCGATGCCAATATGGACATAGCTGCCGGGCGGCAGGGCGACGCCGCCCAGCACCGTGTCCCGGAGCGCGCGCCGGTTGCCGAGCTGGTTCGAGCTTTCCAGCCGCAGGAACTCCTCAACCGCGCCGTCGATGAGCAGCGGTTCGCGGCCGAGCGCCGCCAACGCGTCGGGGTGGCCGAGCAGCAGGTCGATGCCGTTGCCGATGAGGTTGGTGGTGGTCTCGTGGCCGGCATTCAGCAGGAAGATGCAATTGTGCAGCAGCTCGAGCCGGCTCAGCCGCTCGCCGCCGTTCACTCCGGCGAAGTCGCTGGCGGCGATGAGGGTCGACAGGATCTCGCCCTCCTCGTTGCTCGGCTCGCGCAGTCGCCGGGCGACGAGGTCGGTGAGATATTCCTTGAACTCGGCGACCGCGGCGATGCCACGTCGGCGCTGCTCGGCCGACAGCACCGGCTCGAGCGCGCCCAGGATGGCGAGCGACCAGCCGCGCAACGGGCCGCGCTCGGCCGCGGGCACGCCGAGCATGTCGCCGATGAGCTGCACCGGGATCGCCGAGGCAAAATCGTCGATCAGATCGAAGCGCCCGCGCGCCGCGATGCCGTCGAGGAGCCGGTCGACCAGTGACTCGACGCGCGGCTGCAGCGCTCTGAGCGCGCGCGGCGCGAAGGCCGGCGCCAGCAGCCTTCGCACGCGCGCGTGATAGGGCGGGTCGTTGAAGACGAGGCTCGTCGTGTGATGCTCGTAGAGCAGGCTCTCACCGAAATTCGGCCGGAAATCGATCTTCTTGTCCGAGCTCCAGGTCTCGGCGTCGCGATAGACGGCCATGCAGTCGTCGTAGCGCGACAGGAACCAGGAGCCGTCCGGCATGCGATGGACCGGGTCGTGCTCGCGCAGCGCGCGGTAGAGCGGATAGGGATCGTCGAGGAAGCGCCGCTCCAGCCGCTTCAGGTTGAAGGCAAGCGCGAGGTCGCGCAGTGCCGCGGGATCCTCGGGCCAGAGGCCCGCCGCGCCGGCGGTCGTTCCGGCGGTGCCCATCGCGCCCGCCACGTCAGAACAGCGCGTAGCCGCCGTCGATCATGAAGAGATCGCCGGTGTGATAGGACGAGGCGTTGCTCATGAGATAGACGGCGATGCCGCCGAAATCCGCGGGCTCGCCGAAGCGGCGCATCGGGATGCGCGGCATCACCGCGCCGACGAACTTGTCGTTGGCCATGATCCCTTCGGTCATCTCGCTCTTGATCCAGCCGGGCAGGATGGCGTTGGCGGTGATGCCATGGCGCGCCAGCTCGACGGCGAGCGCGCGCGTCAGCGCGTTGAGCGCCGCCTTGCTTGCGGCGTAGTGCTCGTTGCGCGCGGTGCCGAAGACCGAGGCGATGCTCGAGGTGACGACGAGGCGGCCGAAGGCATCGCCCCGCTCGGCGCGCTCGACCATGTGCCGCGCCGCCGCCTGCAAGGTGAGGAAAGCGCCGTCGAGGTTGGTCGCGAGAAGCTGACGCCATTCCTCCAGCGGCCGCTCGATAAACGAGCGCCGTCCGCCGCCGCCGATGCCGGCATTGGCGAAGCAGCCATCGACGCGGCCGAAGGCCGCGAGCGTCTTGGCCATGGCCGCCTCGACCGATTTGGCATCGCTGACGTCGCACACCGCCGCCTCGGCGCGGCCCTTGCCGCGCAAGATCTCGAGCGCCCGCGCGTTCTTCTCGGCGTTGCGGCCCCAGATCTGGACGGCGCAGCCCGCCTCGGCCAAGGCCTCGGCCATGCCGAGCCCGATGCCCCCATTGCCGCCGGTGACGATGGCGACCTTGCCGGCGAGATCGAACCGATTGCCCATGCTGCCTCCCTGTGAGGGCATCATAGGGCGAAGGGAGGGCTTGGCGAAGGGCTCAGCGGAGTGGGGCAAAAATCCTAGAACGCGGAGAATTGCCCGCACTGTGCGGGCTTCCGCGGTTGCAAGCGCAACCGCTGACGCGCGCCGGCGACAACGCTACGCATTGCGCCGGACGCCCGCCATCGCTTCGAGCACGGCGCAGACGGCGGCGGTGTCCTCGTCGCCATGGCCGGAGCCGATCGCCGCGTTGTAGACCGGCACGGTGGCGGCGAAGGTGGGGAGCGCCACGCCGAGGCGCTTGGCGAAATCGCCGATGACGGCCATGTCCTTCTGCCAGATGTCGATCTTCATCGTCGCCGGCCGATAGGCGTTCTTCGCCATCAGCGGCGCCCGCAGCTCGAAGACGCGCGAGTTGCCGGCGCCGCTGGCGACGACCCTGACGATGTCGTCGGCCGCGAGGCCCGCCTTCAACCCGAGCACCATCGCCTCGGCGGTGGCGACGTTGTGGATGGCGACGAGCAGATTGGCGACGAACTTCATCTTGCTGCCGTTGCCGAAGGCGCCGAGATACTGCGTCAGCCGCGCGAAGCCGGCGAAGATCTTGGCGCAGCGCTCGACCGCGTCGCGCTCGCCCGAGGCGAAGACGACGAGGTCGCGGTTGACCGCCTGGGCGCCGGTGCCGCTCAAGGGGCAGTCGAGGAGGGTGACACCGGCTTCCGCGAGCACCGCGTGGTTGCGCTCCTTGACCTCGATCGGCAGCGTGCTGAGCTCGGCGACGATCGTGCCCTTGCGCGCCGCGCCGCGGACCGCCGCCGCGGTCTCGTCGAGCGCGGCGATCGAAGGCAGGCTGGTCAGGATGACGTCGGCGGATGCGGCGACCTCGGCCGCGTCGCGCGCCGCCGCGCCGCCCATGGCGGCGAGCTCGTTCCGGCGCTCGGGCGCGATGTCGAAGCCGATCACCGGGAAGCCCGCGGCGATGAGGTTGCGGGCGATGGCCGAGCCCATGATGCCGACGCCGATGATGCCGGTCTTCATCCTCCGCTCTCCTTGCTGGTTAGGGCGCGCCGAGCGCCTTGACGCCGGCGAGCATCGCCTTGACCGCGCGCCGCACGATGGCGTCGAAATCGGCGGCGACGCGGCTGTGATAGACGTATTTGCGCACGGCGTAATAGAAGAGCCCGCCATGCATGACCCAGACATGCTCGAGCTCGGCCTCGCCGACCGGCGCGTCGGGCGCCAGCGCCAGGCCGCAATGGTGGCGGATCTCGAGGCAGAGCGGCTTCAGGATCTTGCGCTCGACGATGCCGATGTAGCGCCGATTGATGTCGTTGCCCATCAGCGCCGAGAACATGTAGATGCGGATCCATTCGTAGCTGTAGGTCCGCTCGGCGTAGCGGCGGTAGAAGTCGAGCAGCCGCTCCTCGAGCGGGCGCGAGCGGTCGGTGATGAGATCGGTCAGGCGGTCGTCGATGCGCTTCAGGAACACCTCCTTGAAGACGCGCTCGATCAGATCCTGCTTGGTCGGGAAATAGCGGTAGAGCAGCGGCTGGGTGATGCCGACGCGCTGCGCCAGCTCGCGCGTCTGGCCGGCGAAACCCACCTCGGCGAAGAAGCGGATCGCCTCGGCGACGATCTGCTGCTCGCGATCGGCCGCCGGCAGGCGCTTCTGCGTCTTCGCCTCGCCGGCACGGCGTGCGCGGCGCTTGCCCGGGCGGCGCAGCGCGGCGGGCCGCGGGGAAGGGTGCGTTGCGTCGCTTATGGCGGGCCACCCTGGGCCGGAATGATCGGCAGCAGCAGGTAGGAAGGCCGCTCCGGCGACAGATGCAGGCTTGTCCGGCCGCCGAAGACGTGGCTCGGTCGGTCGCGGGGATCGTCGTGCAAAAACGGCCCGCAGCCGCGGAACTCGTTCTTCATGTTGGAGAGCCGCGCGCCGGGTCCGGGATGCTCGTAGTCGCGGCCCCTGAGGCTGAGCGCGATGCAGTAGCCCGGCGGCACGACGATCGAGGTCGGCCAGATCTCGATCTCGATCTCGACCGGCTCGCCGGGGGTGAGGGGCTGAGGCGCGTCATGGCGGTGATAGGGACGATAGGGCGTGCTGAGGCCCGGGTCGAGCCCGCGGTGCGAGGCGCGCAGCCAGCCCTGACCGATCGGCGTGTGCGGGTCGAGCGCGCCCTGGAACACCACCTCTTCGCCGTCGGGCGCAAAGACGCGCACCACCGCGAAGAGGTCGGCGTCGATCGTTGAGGAGGAGACGACGAGCTTCACCGCCGAGGGCCCGGTGATCTCGGTCGGCTCAGCGAGCGGCGGGGTCCGGAAGGTGACGCCATCGCCGAGCGCGTCGAAGGCGAGCCGGCTGTCGCCGCGTGGCGGCGTCGGCACGAGACTGGGCCCCGCGGGATCGAGATAGAAGCGTGTCCACTGCGTGCGCGCCAACGGCCATTCGCCTTCGTGCCGCTCGACGAAGCGCTCGCCGGGATGGCGGATCTGCAGCTGGACGCGCGGCTGGCGGTTCCAGCCGGTGTTTTCGCCCTTGAGGAAATGGCCGAAGAAGCGCTTCTGCAGCTTGACGCCGTAATCGGTGTAGAAATGCGTCCAATGCTCGATGCCGTGCGCCTCGAGCCATTTCTGCGGCGAAGCGGCGCGGACGAAGCCTTCGAAATTGCCGCGCGGATGGAGCCCCTGGCCGCCCCAGTTCGCCGCGCTGAGCAGCGGCACGGTGATCTTCGACCAGTCGGGCGAGCGCGCGTTGTGGTAGCGATCGTCGAAGGGATGGGCGAGGATCTCGCCGCCGAGGTCGCAGCGATTCGCCGCGAGCTCTGCCTCGCTCAGCGTCTCCGGCCCGCAGACGAGATCGCCGGTGACGCGGCTGCGGGGGCCGCGTTCGCCGAGGCCATGCTGGACGCTGCGCACCTGCATGTCGTACCAGTTCGCCCAGAAGGTGCAGAGGATGCCGCCGTGATGCGTCATGTCGCGATACCAGTCGGCGGCGCCTTCCCAGACGCACATCACGGCGAGGTGCGGGGGCTGCAGCGAGGCGACATGCCACTGGTTGATGGCGTAATAGGAGATGCCGTTGAGCCCGACCTTGCCGCTGCTCCAGGGCTGCATGCCCGCCCATTCGATGCAGTCGTAGAAATCCTTGGTCTCGCGCGGCGAGAAATGGTCGATATAGCCGGGCGAGCGGCCGGCGCCGCGGCTGTCGACGCGGACGCAGGCATAGCCGTCCGGGACCCACTTCTCGGGATCGACCACCTCCCAGTTCTGGTACTTGCTGGAGGAGCCGGCGGTGACGTCGGGATGCTTCTCGGCCATGATGTTCCAAGCCGAGGGGTAGCCGTCCTGGAATGCCAGGCCCTTGGCATAGGGGCCGTAGGTCAGGAGCACGGGGTGGCGCCCGGGCTCCGGCGGGCGGAAGACGTCGGCGCGAAGCACGGTGCCGTCATCCATGGCGATCGGCACGTCCCAATCGATGCGCATGCCGTCGCGCCGCTCGCTCTTGCCCGGCTCCATCGCCGCTCCTCGGGCGCGGCGCTACTCGGCCGCGCTTTGCTTCAGCGCCCGGTTGACGCGCGGCATGACCTCGCTCGCCATCAGCTCCATCGAGCGCCTGCCGAGCCGCGGATCGACCCAGTCGTGGCCGGCATAGAGCAAAGTGCCGAACTCGCCAACCTCTTCGCGGAACGCCAGCAGCTGATCGACGACGCTGTCGACGCCGCCGCAGATTACCAGGGAATCGACGACGTAATCGAGAGTGATGGCGCTGTCCGGCATGGCGCGGTCGCGCTTGAAGAGCTCCGGCCGGCCGTTGCCGATGAGCTTCCGCATGAGGTTGCGGTAATAGAAGCGGTAAGGGCTGCCTTCCTCCTTGGCGTAGCGCCGCGCCGCCCTCTCGTCGTCGGCGACGAAGATGCTCTTGGCGACGCGCCAGTCGGCACGCTGCGCCGGCCGGCCGGCGTTCCGGCAGCCCTGCTCGTACATCGGCCAGTGCGAGGCGACCCAGGGCGGCTGCAGGAAGTTGGCGGAGATCGGCGTCCAGCCGCGCTCCGCCGCGGCGACGACGCCCTTGGAGAAGGGCGCGACGACAGTGACGACGATGGGCGGGTGCGGCTCCTGATACGGCTTCACCATCACGCCCTGGCCGATCTCGCGGTCGAGGGTGCGCGCGGTGCTGACCTTCCAGTACTTGCCGTGAAGGTCGTAGGGCGGGTCGGACGACCAGATCTTCAGCACCATGTCGATCGCCTCGACGAACATCGCGGTGCGGTCGTTGTCGAGATTGCCGAACACCTCGGCGTCCGAACGCAGGCCGCCGGGGCTGATGCCGAAGAGGAAGCGGCCCTGCAGCAGATGGTCGAGCATCGCCACCTGCGCCGCCACGGCCGCGGGGTGGTTGTTGGGCAGATTGACCGTGCCGCTGCCGAGCTTGATGCGCTTCGTCTCGCCGATCAGGCTGGCGATGAAGACGAGGCAGGAGGTGATGGTCTCCGCCCGGTCGGTGACGTGTTCGCCGACGAAGGCCTCGCTGTAGCCGAGCCGGTCGGCGAGGATGATCGCCTCGCGATCCTCCTTCAGGGTCGTCGTGTAGTCGCGCTCCGGCGGATGGAGCGGCATGGTGAAATAGCCGAGCTGCATGGGGCCTCCGTCCTTATCATCTGATAAAGAGGGGGCGGAAGGCAAGGGCCTGCTGCGGCGCGCGGCCAGACGGCCGATCCGGGGCGCGCCGCCGGCCTTTTTTGCGCGACGGGGGTGGCGGCGCGCGCAGAACATCATTATCATTTGATCAAGCTCCGCGGAAGCCGGGGCATCAAAGCAACGACGGGCCGCCGGCGCGGCGGCCGGGCAAGGGAGGGGTTGATGGCGTTCACTCTCGATCGGCGTGCATTCCTGGCGGGCGCGGCGGCGGCGGCGCTGCCCTGCGCGCCGGCGATCGCCGCGGCGCCGCCGGTGCGCATCGGGCTCATGACGGTCAAGACCGGGCCGCTGGCGCAGGGCGGCATCCAGATGGAGCAGGGATTCACCCTGTTCCTCAAGCACCGGAACTCGACGCTCGCCGGCCGCGAGGTGGAGCTCATCGTCGCCGACACCGGCGGCAACCCCGCCGGGGCCAAGACCAAGGCGCAGGAGCTGATCGAGCGCGACAAGGTCGACTTCATCGTCGGCCCGCTCGCCGCCTTCGAGCTGCTGGCCATCACCAATTACGTCGAGCAGCACAAGGTGCCGATGCTGAGCCTCGCCGCCGCCGACGACATGACGCAGCGCAAGCCCAACGCCTTCTTCGTGCGCGCTTCGGCGACCTCGTCACAATGCACCCACCCGCTCGGCGACTATGCCGCCAAGGAGATGAAGCTGAAGCGCGTGGCGACGATCTCCGAGGACTTCGCCTTCGGCTACGAGCAGATCGGCGGCTTCCAGCAGGTGTTCGAGGATTCGGGCGGCCGGATCGTCATGAAGCTGTGGCCGCCGCTCAACACCGCCGACTTCACGCCCTTCATCTCGCAGTTCGCCGGCATCGATGGCGTCATGAACGGCTTCGCCGGCTCCAACCCGATCAAGTTCAACCAGCAATATGCCGAGCTCGGCGCCAAGGCGAAGTGGCCGATCCTCGGCGGCTGGACCGCCTACGACGACGCGCTGCTCAAGAGCTTTGGCGACGACGCGGTGGGCGCGATCTCCGCCGCCTGGTATTCGAGCGAGATCGACACCCCCAGCAACAAGCGTTTCGTCGCCGACATCCTCAAGGAGTACGGCAACATCCCCGGCGGCTATGCCGCCGGCCTTTACATCAACGGCATGTGCATCGAGGCGGCGCTGAAGAAGACCGGCGGCAAGACCGAGGACCGGCAGGCGCTGATCGCCGCGCTGCGCGCCGTCTCGCTCACCGACACGCCGCGCGGCCCCTTCCACTTCGACCATCTCGGCAACGTCGTCGGCACCGTCTTCATCCGCCGACTCGAGCGCAAGAACGGCAAACTCGTCAACACCATCATCAAGACCTACCCGAACGTCAGCCAGTTCTGGACCTACGACGAGAAGGAATATCTGGCGAAGCCGGTCTATTCGCGCGACTATCCGCCGCTGAAGAGCTGAGGCGCGGGCGGCGCGTCCGGGGCGGCGCAGGCGGGAAGAGTGCGATCATGAGCCAGTGGCTGCTCCTGGGCGTGAACAGCGTCAGCCTGGGCGGTCTCCTCTTCCTGCTGTCGGCCGGCTTCTCGCTCATCTTCGGCCTGATGCGCATCCCGAACCTGACGCACGGCTCGTTCTTCATGCTCGGCGCCTATTTTGGCGTGACCCTGCTCCAGCTCGGCTGGAATTTCTGGCTGGCGGCGCTGGTCGCCGCGGTGGGAATCGCGGCGGTCGGCGGCGTCATCGAACGGCTGCTGCTGCGCCGCCTCGCCGGGCAGGAGCTGGCGCAGGTGCTGGTCACCCTCGGCCTCTCCTTCATGATCGCCGATCTCTGCCTCATGGTCTGGGGCGGCGATCCGATCCCGTTCGACGCACCGCCGGGCCTGCGCGGCGCCTTGCCGATCGCCAGCATCGTCTTCCCCACCTACCGCCTGGTCGTCGTCGTCATCGCCGTGGTCATCGCCGCGGCGCTGTGGCTACTGCTCGAGCGCACCCGGCTCGGCGCCATGATCCGCGCCGGCGTCGACGATGAGGCGATGGCGCGGGTCACCGGCATCCGCGTCTCGCGCATCTTCACCATCGTCTTCTGCCTCGGCGCGGCGGTCGCCGGCTTCGCCGGCGTCATCGGCGGGCCGATCCTCTCGGTCTATCCCGGCCTCGACGGCGACATGCTGCCGCTGGCGCTCATCGTCGTCATTCTCGGCGGCACCGGCAGCCTGCTCGGCGCGCTGCTCGGCAGCCTCATCATCGGCTTCCTCTACAATTACGGACAGGTGCTGTTCCCGGAGCTCGCCTACATCATCCTGTTCCTGCCGATGCTGCTGATCCTGCTGTTCCGTCCGCAGGGCCTGTTCGGCAGGCACGTGCCATGAGCCGTCCCGCCGCCGTCGCGGCGGCGCTCCTCGTGCTCGCCAGCGTGCCGCTGTGGGTCGGCAACAGCTACTACGTCAACATCGCCAGCCAGATCCTGATCTATGCCGTCTTCGCCCTCGCCCTCAACGTGCTGGTGGGCTATGCCGGGCTGGTCTCGCTCGGCCATGCCGGGCTCTTCGGCATCGGCAGCTACGCCCTGGCCTGGCTGCTGGCCGACGGCTGGGGCCATCTGCCGGCGGCGCTCGCCGCGCTGCTGCTGATCCTGGGCGCCTCGGCGGTGTTCGCCGTGCTGTCGCTGCGCGCCACCGGCATCGGCTTTCTCATGATCACGCTTGCCCTCGGCCAGATCCTGTGGGGGCTTGCCTATCGCTGGATCAGTCTGACCGGCGGCGACAATGGCATCAACGTGAACTCGCGGCCGGCGCCGTTCGGCGTCGCGCTCGACGGTGCGACGCCGTTCTACTACTTCACCCTCATCCTCTTCCTCGCCGCGGTCGGCTCGATGGCGGTGTTCGTCGCCTCGCCCTTCGGCGCCAGCCTCAAGGGCACGCGCGACCAGCCGCGACGTATGACCGCGCTCGGCTACAATGTCTGGCTCATCCGTTTCCTCGCCTTCCTCTTCTCGGGCTTCTGGAGCGGCGTCGCCGGGCTGCTCTTCTGCTACTACAACGAGTTCGTCAGCCCCAACGTGCTGGCGCTCGGCAGCTCGGCCGAGGTGCTGCTCATGGTGATCTCCGGCGGCACCGGCACCTTGCTCGGCCCGATCGCCGGCGCGGCGCTGGTCGTCATCATGAAGAACGTGGCGAGCGCCTATATCGAACGCTGGAACCTGGTCCTCGGCGCCATCTTCGTCGCCATCGTCATCTTCATGCCGGAGGGGCTGGTGCCGGGCTCGGTGCGGCTCTGGCGCTGGCTCTGGACGGGCATGCGCCGCGCCCCCGCCCGCGGCGGCGCCCGATGAGCGCGCTGGCGATCAAGGGCCTCGGCAAGGCCTTCGGCGGGCTGCGCGTCACCGCCGGCGTCGACCTCACCGTCGCGGAGGGCGAGCGCCGGCTCATCATCGGCCCCAACGGCGCCGGCAAGACGACGCTCTTCAACCTCATCACCGGCGAGCTCAGGCCCGACTCCGGCGCCATCGCCCTCTTCGGCCGCGACATCACCGCGCTGCCGAGCCGGCTCCGGCCGCATCTCGGCCTCGCCCGCACCTATCAGATCATCACTCTCTTTCCGCGCGAGAGCCTGCTGCAGAACGTCACGCTGTCGCTGCTCGGCCGCTCGCCGCTGCGGTGGAACCCGTTCCGCCGGCTCGACCGGCAGACGGCGCTGCTCGCCGCAGCGCGCGCCGCGCTCGGCCGCGTCGGGCTCGAGGCGCTCGCCGAGCGGCCGCTGGCGCAGACCTCCTACGGTGAGCGCCGCCGCGTCGAGATCGCCATGGCGCTGGCGCAGCAGCCGCGGCTGCTGCTGCTCGACGAGCCCTTCGCCGGCCTTTCGGTCGACGAGCGCAAGGAGGTGCACGCGCTGCTGCGCTCGATCCCGCGCGACGTCACCGTCGTCATGATCGAGCACGACATGGACGTGGCGCTCGAGCTCGCCGAGCGCATCACCCTCATGCATTTCGGCGAGGTCGTCGTCGAGGGCACGCGCGCCGAGGTGGTGGCGCATCCGCGCACGCGGGAGATCTATCTTGGCGGATGACGCGCTGAGCCTCGCCGGCATCGACGCCTTCTACGGCGACAGCCACGTGCTGCAGGGCGTGTCGCTGAGCCTCGCCGAAGGCCACGTGCTCGGCCTGCTCGGCCGCAACGGCGCCGGCAAGACCACTTGCATGAACGTCGCGGTGGGGCTGCTGCCGCCCCGCGCCGGCCGGGTCAGCCTCTTCGGCGAGAAGGTCAGCGGCCGTCCGCCGGAGGCGATCGCGATGCGCGGCCTGGCGCTGGTGCCGCAGGGGCGCCGCATCTTCCGCAGCCTCAGCGTGCGCGAGAACCTCACCGTGGCGGCGCGCAAGCCGGTTGCCGGCGCGCGCCACCCCTGGACACTCGACGCCGTCTTCGCCGCCTTTCCGCGGCTTGCCGAGCGCCAGCGCCAGACCGCGGGCTATCTCTCCGGCGGCGAGCAGCAGATGCTCGCCATCGGCCGCGCGCTGATGTCCAATCCGCGGGTGCTGCTGATGGACGAGCCGTCCGAAGGGCTCGCGCCGCAGATCGTCGCCGAGGTGATGTCGACCATCCGCAGGCTCAAGGAGCAAGGGCTTTCCATCCTGCTGGTCGAGCAGAACGTGAAGCTGGTCTTCGATCTCGCCGACGATATCGTCATCCTCAACAGCGGCCGCGTAGTGGTCAGCAACACCGCCGGCGAGCTGCGGGCGGGCCGCATCGACCTCCACCAGCATCTGGGCGTGTTCTGAGGCGCGAGGGCGACATGGCAGGGACGCATTCTTGGCGCGGACGGATCGAGGACGACGCGCTGCTGCGCGGTCGGGGGCGCTACGCCGCCGACGCCGCGCTCCCCGGCGAGGCGGTCGGCTGGTTCGTGCGCTCGCCGCACGCCTTCGCCCGCATCCGCAGCATCGACATTAGCGCCGCCGCCGCAGCGCCGGGCGTGCTCGCCGTGCTCACCGCCGCCGACATGCCTGCCGGCAGCGTCGCCCGCCCGGTGCCGCAGACCGGCC
>JASHTP010000020.1 GCA_030040495.1 Alphaproteobacteria bacterium | reverse complement strand
GAAGCGCCGGTATTCGTCAAGCCCGGCGACAGCGTGCGCGAGGGGCAAACGCTGCTCATCATCGAGGCGATGAAGGTGATGAACCAGATCCCGGCACCACGCGCCGGCAAGGTGGTGCAGATCCTGGTCGCCGACGGCGCGCCCGTCGAATACGGCCAGCCGCTCGTCGTGCTGGAGTAGAAGCGCGCGATGTTCGAGAAGGTGCTCATCGCCAACCGCGGCGAGATCGCGCTGCGCATCCATCGCGCCTGCCGCGAGATGGGCATCCGCACCGTCGCCGTCCACTCTACCGCCGACGATACGGCGATGCATGTGCGGCTGGCCGACGAGAGCGTCTGCATCGGCCCGCCGCCGGCGCGCGACAGCTATCTCAACATCCCCGCCATCCTCTCGGCTGCGGCGATCACCGGCGCCGACGCGATCCATCCCGGGCTGGGCTTTCTCGCCGAGAGCGCCGACTTCGCCGCCATGGTGGAGGAGCACGGCTTCACCTTCATCGGCCCCTCGGCCGAGCATATCCGCCTGATGGGCGACAAGGTCGGGGCGAAGCGCGCCGCGATCGAACTCGGCATCCCCGTCGTGCCGGGCTCCGAGGGCGGCGTCGCTGACGTCGCCGCGGCGGCGGATTGGGCCGAGCGCATCGGCTATCCCGTGCTGGTCAAGGCGGCAGGCGGCGGCGGCGGACGCGGCATGCGCGTCGCGCGCGACCGCGATCAGCTCAAGAGCGCAGTGCCGGCGGCACAGGGCGAGGCCAAGGCCTTCTTCGGCAATGGTGAGGTCTATCTCGAGCGCTACCTGGCCAAGCCGCGCCACATCGAAGTGCAGATCCTGGGCGACGGCCAGGGCGGCGTCATCCATCTCGGCGAGCGCGACTGCTCGCTGCAGCGCAAGCACCAGAAGATCCTCGAGGAGACGCCCTCGCCGGCGCTCAACGCGGCCGAGCGCGAGCGGCTGGTCGGCACTGCGGTCGCAGCCATGCGCAAGCTCGTCTACAAGAGCGCCGGCACGCTCGAGTTCCTCTACCAGGACGGCGAGTTCTTCTTCATCGAGATGAACACGCGGCTCCAGGTCGAGCATCCCATCTCCGAGATGGTGAGCGGCGTCGACATCGTGCGCGAGCAGATCCGCATCGCCGCCGGCGGGCCTCTGGGCTACCGCCAGGAGGACGTGAAGCTCGCCGGCCATGCCATCGAATGCCGCGTCAATGCCGAGAATCCGGAGACGTTCGCGCCCTCGCCGGGCTGCATCACCAGCTACCACGCACCGGGCGGGCTCGGCGTGCGCGTCGACAGCGCACTCTACCAGGGCTACACCGTGCCGCCGCACTATGACAGCCTGGTCGCCAAGCTCATCATCCATGGCGGCTCGCGCAACGAATGCCTGATGCGCCTGCGCCGCACGCTCGAGGAGTACGTCATCGCCGGGATCGAGACGACGATCCCGCTGCACCAGCGCCTCGTCGCCGACCCCGACTTCATCAATGGCGACTACGACATCCATTGGCTCGAGCGCTTCCTGGCGCGGGGCTGAAGCGCCCGCGGCGACGCCGCGCCGGTGGAATTCGCCCCTTCGGTGCGGCATCATCGCGGCGATGATCGCGCTGACCCCCGAACTGCTGCTGCGCGCCTACGCCGCCGGCATCTTCCCGATGGCGGAGGACGCCGAGGAGCGCGAAATCTTCTGGGTCGATCCTGAGCAGCGCGGCGTCCTGCCGCTCGACCGCTTCCACCTGCCGCGCCGGCTGAGCCGCGTGCTCCGGCACGAGCTGTTCGAGGTGCGCTGCGACAGCGCTTTCGGCGACGTGGTGCGCGGCTGCGCCGAGCCGCGGCCGGAGCGGCCGAAGACCTGGATCAACGAGGAGATCGTGCGGCTCTACACCGCGCTCTTCGAGCTCGGCTTCGCCCACAGCATCGAGTGCTGGCACGAGGGCGCGCTAGTCGGCGGGCTCTATGGCGTGGCGCTCGGCGGCGCCTTCTTCGGCGAGAGCATGTTCAGCCGCGTCAGCGAGGCGAGCAAGGTGGCGCTGGCGCAGCTCGTGGCCCGGCTGAAGCGCGGCGGCTTCCGCCTCCTCGACACGCAGTTCGTCACCGCCCACCTCGAGCGCTTCGGCGCGGTCGAGATTCCGCGCCGGCAATATCACCGCGAGCTCGCCGCGGCGCTCGAGGTCGAGGCCTATTTCTCGCTCGAGCCGCTGGCGGGCGCGGCGGTCGTGTCGCTCTTGCAGTCGAGCACGCTCACGTCGTAGATCGGGTTCTCCAGCGCCGAGAGCGCCGGGCTCGAGGCGAACATCCAGCCGCTGAAGATGCGCTGCGCGGTGACGCTGCCGTGCTCGTCCTGCCGCAGCTCGTCGATCTCCAGGAAGGCGGCGCTCTCCGGCTCCTCCTCCGGCGGGTGCTTGACGCAGGCCTTGACCGTGATGATGAGCCGGCCGAAGCGCACCGGCTTGTCCACCGGCGCGTCGACGGTGCTGACGCGCGCCGTGATCTTGTCGAGGCCTTGCAGTACCGCCACCGTCTGGCCCCACGCCGCCGGCGCCAGCGCCAGCAGCGCCGGCAGCGCCAGCAGCAGCGCCCGCCTCACCGCCGATCCCTGGCGTAGGGGTTCACCAGGGCCGCGGCAAGCCGGTTCATCACCTCGCGGAACTGCGCCTCGTCGCAGCCCATGAGCAAGGCATCCTCGAACGCCTCCTGCGCCAGCGCGCGCAGCTCCTCGAGGTTCTCGTTGAGCACCTTGATCTTCTCGACGCAGGACACCGGCTCGCCCTCGGGGGTGCGCCAGGTCGGCAGCTCGAGCTTCGCCGGCTTCTTGGCGTCGCTCACGCCCGCGCCTCCGGCGGCTTCGCCGCGACAAAGCGCAGCCGCACATAGTCGACCGTCCAGATGCCGGCCGCATCCGCCAGCTCGTCGCGCAGCATATCCTCGACCTCCGCCTCGACGGTAGGCCGGGTTTGCGGCGGAACGGTGGCAAGGAAGCTCTCGGCGAAAGTATCGAGCCAGTCGGCGAGCGCGCCGGGCAGCGTCGTCGGCCGCGGCACGAGCGCTAGCGAGACGACGCGGAAGCCGCGACGCTCGAGTCGGGCGCGATACTCCTCGGGCGCCGGGAAATACCACGGGCTCGCCGCCTCGGCATCGACACCGCGCCGCGCCAGCGCCACGGCAAGCGCGCGGCGCACCGTCTCGACATTGCCGGCGCCGCCGCATTCCGCGACGAAGCGTCCGCCCGGCTTCAGCGCGCGCCACACACCGTCGATCGCCGCGTCCGGGTCGCGCATCCAGTGCAGCGCCGCGTTGCTGAAGACGGCGTCGAACTCGGCGTCGAAGGCGAGGCGCGTGCCATCGGCGACGGCCGCTTCGAGGCCGCGCGCCCGTGCCGCCGCCACCTGCTCGGCGCTGGCGTCGACGCCGAAGACGCGGGCGCGCGCGGCGATGAGCGCGGTGAGCGCGCCGTCGCCGCAGCCGAGATCGAGGATGCGCTCGCCAGGCTCGGGCGCGAGCAACTCCAGCAGCGGCTGGCCGAGCTCGGCGACGAAGGCGGCGTTGCGCCGGTAGCGCGCCGGGTCCCAGCGCTGCTCGACGACCCTTTCGCCCGGCCGCAGGGTGCTATTTGGCCGGGGGAGTCTGGACATTCTGCTTCTGCTGGCCGCCGGTCTGCCCATAGATGAACTGGCCGATCAGCGATTGCAGGCTCATGGGCGGCGTCGTGTGCTCGATCCGGCCGCCGGGCTTGATGTACTCGTCCTCCGCGCCGGGCACGATCGACAGGTACATGTCGCCGAGCAGGCCGGTCGATGAGATGGTCGCCACGGAATCGACCGGCAGCTTGATCGAGGGATCGATGCTCATCTTGACCACGGCGACGTAATCCTTGGGATCGAGCGTCTGTGAAATGATGGTGCCGACCTTGATGCCGCTGACGCGGACGTCGCCGCCGTCGCGCAGCCCCTCGACCCGGTCGAAATCGGCGGTGATCTCGTAACCGGAGACGGCGCGGACCTGGCTCGTGGTGTAGGCGAAGTACAAGAACACGGCGGCGACCACCAGCACGACGGCGCCCATCACGGTCTCGACGGCGTTGCGACTCATCCCCTCTCGCTCCCTCGCGGCGCTTGGCGTTTTGTTTTATTCCGGCTGCCAGGGCTCGTAGTCGCCGGCGGCTCGGGCGCGGTGCCCGCCGCGCAGCAGGGAGCCCGGCGGACGGTAGGCGTCGGGCGTGCCGGTCAGGTTCGGCACATAATCCTTCTGCCAGGGATACTTCTTCCTGCCGGCGTCCTTCGGCACCTCGTCGAAGGTGTAGTGCAGCCAGCCATGCCACTCCGGCGGCACGCGCGAGGCCTCGGGCTCGCCCTTGTAGATCACCCAGCGCCGCTCGCGGCTGTCGCGGCCGGCGCCGCGCTGCAGCGGCCGGCGCCGCTTGTCGCGATAGTAGCGGTTGCCGAAGGCGTCGACGCCGACCAGCTCGCCGCGCAGCCAAGTAAACAGCCTTGTGCCGAGTGTGATGCCCATGGGAGGTGAACCCGATCGCGTGCGGCAAAGCGGCATTCGGCCGCGACAGCTGCGAAAAAATCGGCCGGACTATGGCACCGGACATGCGCCACGTCCAGCGCGCCGGCTCGCCCGACGGCGGCAGCCAGCCGGCCGGACGCCCGACCCTTGCCGGCCTTTGCCCTGCCACTAGGTATTGAGGGCCTGGCGGCGGACCAACAAAATCTTGTTGCTCGCCGGTGCCGTTTACGCCAACATCTAGTTTCTTGATTTTCGGCATCCCTACATCTAGGGCATGGAAACCGGGCGGGGACAGTCGGTCAGGGCAAGAAACTTACTGGTACGGGCGGGGGTTAGGATGCGCATCGAGCGACGGTTCACCAGAGGGGGGCAGGACCCCTATTCCGGCATCGAGTTTCGCCTCGCAACCAGCGAAATCCGCAACCCGGACGGCTCGCGCGTATTCCACCTGCCCGACATCGACGTCCCCGCCGACTGGAGCCAGGTCGCCTGCGACATTCTCGCCCAGAAATATTTCCGCAAAGCGGGCGTGCCAGCGACGCTGAAGCCGGTGGTCGAGGCCGACGTGCCGGACTGGCTGTGGCGGCGGACCGCCGACGAGGCGGCGCTCGAGACGCTGCCGGCGAAAGAGCGCTACGGCTCGGAGAAGAGCGCGCGGCAGGTGTTCGACCGGCTCGCCGGCACCTGGACCTATTGGGGCTGGAAGGGCGGCTATTTCGACGGCGAGGCGGACGCCCGCGCCTATTTCGACGAGATGCGCTACATGCTGTGCCGCCAGATGGCGGCGCCGAACTCGCCGCAATGGTTCAACACCGGGCTGCACTGGGCCTATGGCATCGACGGGCCGGCGCAGGGCCACTACTACGTCGACTTCACCACCGGGGCGCTCGTCGCCTCGCAGAGCGCCTACGAGCACCCGCAACCGCATGCCTGCTTCATCCAGTCGGTCGCCGACGACCTCGTCAACGAGGGCGGCATCATGGACCTCTGGGTGCGCGAGGCGCGGCTCTTCAAGTACGGCTCGGGCACCGGTTCGAATTTCTCCAAGCTGCGCGGCGAGAACGAGAAGCTGTCGGGCGGCGGCCGCTCGTCGGGCCTGATGAGCTTCCTCAAGATCGGCGACCGTGCCGCCGGCGCGATCAAGTCCGGCGGCACGACGCGGCGCGCCGCCAAGATGGTGACGGTCGACATCGACCATCCCGACATCGAGGCCTATATCGACTGGAAGGTCATCGAGGAGCAGAAGGTCGCGGCGCTGGTCGCCGGCTCCAAGCTGGCGCAGAAGCACCTGAACCGCGTCATCGGCGCCTGCCATGACGGCGAGGCGCAGGCGCTCGGCGAGGGCCGCTTCGATCCCGCGAGGAACCCGGGCCTGAAGCGCGAGATCAAGGCGGCGCGGCGCGCCATGATCCCCGAGAACTACGTCCAGCGCGTCATTCAGTTCGCGCAGCAGGGCTATACCGAGATCGACTTCCGCACTTACGACACCGACTGGGACAGCGAGGCCTATCTCACCGTCTCCGGCCAGAACTCGAACAATTCGGTGCGCGTCACCAACGAGTTCCTCGACAAAATCGACGCCGACGGCAATTGGAACCTCGTCCGCCGCACCGACGGCAAGGTGCACAAGACGCTGAAGGCGCGCGAGCTCTGGGAGAAGATCGCCCATGCCGCCTGGGCGAGCGCCGATCCCGGCCTGCAGTTCGACACGACCATCAACGAGTGGCACACCTGTCA
>JASHTP010000249.1 GCA_030040495.1 Alphaproteobacteria bacterium | reverse complement strand
GAATTGATCGCGCGCGACCCGTCGGTCGACCTGGTGTTCACCGACATGATCATGCCCGGCGGCATGGACGGGCGGCAGCTCGCCGATCTCGTCACCACGCGCTGGCCGCGGATCAAGGTGCTGCTGACCTCCGGCTTCCCCGGCAACATGATCGGCGGCCGCGACCTCACGCAGGGCGTGAGCCTGCTGAACAAGCCTTATCGGAAGGACCAACTGGCGCGGGCGCTGCGCGGCGTCATCGAGCGCGACCAGGGCCGGTCCGGCGCAAGCTGAGGAGGGTGCGATGGCCGTGGTGATGATCATCGACGACGATGCGGCGCTGCGCCGGCTCGTCGTCCGCACGCTGAGCGCGCACGGCCACGAGGTCGTCGAGGCCGAAGACGGCGAGGAGGGGCTGGCGCTGCTGCCGCTTCATCGTCCGGAGATCGTCGTTACCGACATCCTAATGCCGAAGACCGAAGGCATCGAGACGATCAACCGGATGAAGGAGCATCGTCCCGCGCCCAAGATCATCGCCATCTCCGGCGGCGGCATGTCGCGAAACCTGATGTTTCTCGACGTCGCCCGCGCGCTCGGCGTCGAGGCGACCTTAGCGAAGCCGTTCCGGCCGGCGCAGCTGGTCGAGGCCGTCGCTCGTCTGCTCGCCGGGTGACCGGCGCGGCGTCCCGCCTCAGACGGCGACGCCGCCTTCCGCCATCACGGGATCGATGAGGCCGGCGTCGTCGTTCCTGACGCTGTTGACGCGCGGCGAGACCGGGTAGGCAAGCATGCGCTCCGCCGGAAACGGCCGGAGCAGCGACAGCAGCTCGTCGCGCGAGGCCGGCTCGTCGCCGAGCCAGCGTGCCCAGGCGTTGCGCTCGAGGATGATCGGCATGCGGTCATGGATCGGCGCCAGCAGCGCGTTGGCCGCGCCGGTGATGATGGTGCAGGTCCGGACCCATTCGCCGCCGCTCTTGTCGCGCCAGTTCTCCCAGAGACCGGCGAAGGCGAAGAGCGGCTCCTCCTTGGGGAGCACGGCATAGGGCGTCTTGGTCGCGCCCGCCTTCCGCCATTCGTAGAAGCCGCTCGCCGGGATGATGCAGCGTCGCGCCTTGAACGCCTCGCGGAATGCCGGCGCCGTCGCCACCGTCTCGGCGCGGGCATTGATGGCGCGGGCGCCGAAGGAGAGATCCTTCGCCCAATGCGGCACCAGGCCCCAGCGCAGCGCGTCGAGCGAGCGCTCCGCCGTCTCGGCGTTGTAGCGCACCGCGAGCACCGGCTGCGTCGGCGCCAGATTGTAGCGCGCGGGATAGTTCGGCAGCGGGTTGCGCGTGCCGAAGAGCCGGGCGATCTCCGCGGCGGGCAGCTTGTTGAGAAAACGGCCGCACATGGCGGGCGACTTTCGGCGCCGGGCGGCGCCCGGTCAAGACCGGCGACGCTGCTGCCGCCCGCGTGCTATGACGCCTCGGCGGCGCCCCGGAAGCGGCCCGACGGGCGGGCAGGGCGGCGGGGCGGCAGGGAAAGGCTCGGCGATGGGCGCGACCGTGGCAGAGACGTTGCGCGAATGGCACGATTTCTATCTGCTGATCGGCACCGCCGCGGCGACCTTGATCGGCCTCATGTTCGTCGCCGCCTCGATCGGCGCGAGCTATTTCAACCTCGAGCGGCAGGCGGGCCTCAACGCCTTCCTGACGCCGACGGTGCTGCATTTCACCGCCGTGCTGATTATCTGCCTGCTTGCGCTGGCGCCCGACCATTCGGCCGGCTCCTTGAGCGTGCTGCTCGTCGCCGGCGGAGCGGTGGGCCTCGTCTATACCGGGCGGCTCTGGCTGCAGATGCGCCGAGACGGCATGTTCGGCACCATCGACCTCGCCGATCGCACCTGGTACCTGTTCGCGCCGCTCCTCGCCTATGTGCTGATGGCCGCCGCCGGCATTGCCGCGCGGGCGCTGGCCGAAGCGGCTCTGCCGGTGCTTGCCGTCACGCTCGCGCTGCTGCTGCTGCTCGGCATCCGCAACGCCTGGGACATGACCGTCTGGATCGTCATCCGTTCGAAATAGAAGAAGGCGCCGGCGCCGCTTCTATCGGGCGGAAATGGTCAGCCGCAGCTCGATGGTGGAAGCGACGGCACGGCCGAAATCGTCGTAAGCCGGGGTAAAGCGCCATTTCTGCAGCGCCGCCAGGAGCAGACGGTCGAGCCCCGGCTCGGCGGTGGGTTTGGTCAGCTCGACCGTTGCGCTGCCGTCGGCGGCGATGCGAAAGCGCGCCGTCGCCACCAGCTCGCCGTCGAGGCCGAGCCCGGCGGGAAGCTCCGGCAGCGGATGATCGGTGGCGCGCGCCGCCATGCCGCTGTGCCGCGCGAAGGGCTGCGAGCCGTAGGCGACGCCCGCCATCGGCGTCAGGATCGCCATCCTGACACTGAGTGCGCCGATCCGGCCGGCCTCGCTGACCGCCGGCGGATTGAGGCTGTTGTCGCGACCGACATGATAGATTTGATCGAGGGCCGCCCACTGCTCCGGGGTCAGCGGCGGGACCCGCGCGCTGCGCGCCGAGCGCAGCGGGCCTTCCATCACCTCCGCCGCTGTCGCACCCGTTCCCTGACCGACGCGATAGATTCGGTCGAGCGCGGCCCATTGCTCCTTGGTCAGCGGCGGCAGCCGCGCGCTGCGCGCGGCTCGGCGCGGCCCTTCCTCGACCTCGACGGGATCGAAGCTGCCGCCGCGACCGATATGATAGATCTCGTCGAGCTGGCGCCACTCCTCCTCCGTCAGCGCCCGCCGACGCAGCAAGGGCTCGGTGACCATTCCCGGAACCTGGCGGCTGACTTCCTGCAACTCGGGTTTCATGGTTCGCGGGCGCGCCGGCGCGGGCTTGGCCGGTTGGGGCGGCGATACGCGCTGCGGCGGCGGGGGTGCGCGTGGCTCC
>JASHTP010000248.1 GCA_030040495.1 Alphaproteobacteria bacterium | reverse complement strand
CTGGTCAAATATGTCGAGGCCGGTTGGCTCGGCCGCAAGGTCGGGCGCGGCTTTTACGATTACCGCGGCGACAAGCCCGTTCCCACCCGTTGATGCCGGTCACGTTTCCGACACACGCTATAGCGCTGGCATTGCGGACCCTTCCGTGGCAGGATGCGCCGCGCCACGAAGGTCGTGCTGCCATGAGGTCACTGGTTGTCGCTCGCCCTAGATAGCTGCCCGGCGCTGGTGCTCAACGCCGATTTCCGGCCGCTGAGCTACTTCCCGTTGTCTTTGTGGTCATGGCAGGAGACGGTCAAGGCGGTGTGCCTCGACCGGGTCAACATCATCTCGCATTACGACCGCGTCGTGCGCAGCCCGTCCTTCGAGATGAAGCTGCCCAGCGTCATCTCGCTGAAGGAATACATTCCGACGGCGCGGCGGCCGGCCTTCACCCGGTTCAACGTCTTCCTGCGCGACAGCTTCGCCTGCCAGTATTGCGGCGATGATTTCCCGTCGCACGACCTCACCTTCGACCATGTGGTGCCGCGCTCGCGCGGCGGCCGCACGGTGTGGGAGAACGTGGTCACCGCCTGCTCCGGCTGCAACCTGCTCAAGGGCAACCGGCTGCCGCGCGAGAGCGGCATGTATCCGCGCCACCTGCCCTGCCAACCCACGACCACCCAGCTGCAGGAGAACGGGCGCGCCTTCCCGCCCAACTTCCTGCATCACAGCTGGCGCGACTTCCTCTACTGGGATAGCGAGCTCGAGCCGAGCTGACGGCTACTGGTGGCGCTCGCCGATCTGCCAGGGGATGACCCCGAACGGCTCGCCGCTCTCGTTCATGCCGGGATAGAGCGAGGTGGGTCCGGAATATTGCGACGCGGCGATGTCGGCGGAAATGCCGCGCTCCGGCGGATAATCCACCTCGCGCGCCCCGCCGCTGCAGCCCGCCAGCAGAGCGAGCACGGCCGCGCCGCCAAGCCACCGCACCATGTTTACCTCCTCGGCGGCGGCAGCCGACGGGGCGGAAATGACCCCTGGCCCGCCCCCTATTGACGATATGTGGGGTCGCGAGTAGCGTTCGTCCATGCGCGACGCGCGCCTCGATAGCCGGCTCTTGCGGCGAATTAGCTCCCCGATCCTCGCCACAGAGGATCGGGCTTCCGCCATTCGCCACGACACCGAGATCGAGGATTTCCGCCATGCCATCGCCCGCCGCGAGCGCTTTCCGGCCTGAGAGCCAACCCACCGCCTGCTTTTCCGTCCACGCTGCGGCCGAGCCCGGCATCATGCCGCGCGTCGCCGAGCTCTTCGCCAAGCGCGGCCTGGTGCCGGCGAGCTGGATCAGCCGGGTGAACGGTCGCGAGCTCACCATCGATCTGCAGATGCGCGGGCTCGACGCCGAGGCCGCGCAATACATCGCCCGCTGCCTTCGGCAGATCGTCGCCGTCGAGGTGGTGCTGGTATCCGAGAAGCAATGAGCCTGCTGCGCCACATCCGCCGCTGCAACACCTGGCGCGTCGAGCGCTTCGTGCCGCTTTGGCGCGGCGAGCAGCGGATCGGCCTCGTCCGCCGCGACAATGCCGAGGCGCTGAGGCGCTTTGGCGAGGTGTTCGCGGTCGAGCCCGACGGCGTCTGGCTGATCGCGCCCGGCGATCTCGAGGCGCTGAGCGCCGCCGTCGACGCGGTGGTCGAGCGGCTGGTCGGCGAGGGCCGCGTCGCCAAGTGGCGCAACGAGTTCTTCGCGGTGGCCGCGCGCTGGGGCGCGCCGGCGCTGTTCAAGCTCGACCGCGGCGCCGTCTCCTTCTTCGGCGTGCGCGCCTATGGCGTGCATCTGAACGGCTATCGCCGCGACGGCGGCGCGCTCCGGCTGTGGATCGGCCGGCGCGCCCCCGACAAGAAGGTGGCGCCCAACAAGCTCGACAACCTCGTCGCCGGCGGCATCGGCTTCGACCACGGGCTCGAGGCGACATTGTTCAAGGAGGCGGAAGAGGAGGCGTCGCTGCCGGCGGCGATCGTCGGCCGGGCGGTGCCGGTGGGCGCCGTCTGCTATCGCATGGAGACCGAGCAGGGGCTGCGCGACGACGTGCTCTTCCTCTATGATCTCGAGGTGCCCGCGGACTTCGCGCCGCGCAATGCCGACGGCGAGATCGTCGCCTTCAGCCTGATGGACGCGGCCGAGACGGTCGAACGGGTGCGCGCCACCGACGATTTCAAGTTCAACGTCAATCTGGTGATCATCGATTTCGCGCTGCGCCACGGCGTGGTCGCGCCCGACGATCCCGACTATCTCGAGCTCGTCACCGGCCTGCGGCGGCCGCTCGACTGAGGCGCCTCAGACGCCGATGCCGTAGGGGCGGACGACGTTGTCCTGGTGCGGCAGCACGTCGAAGAGGCTCTCGTTCGGACAGAAGGCGCGGTAATCGTCCTCCGGCGCCTCGCCGTCGAGCCAGCGCCGGCAGCGCTGCCAGTCGGCGCAACCCATGCAGCTGAGCTCCGCCTCGCGCAAGACGGCGCGCGTCAGCGCGCCTTGCGGCGCCGCGATGCTCAGCCGGTCGGTCATGCGCGAGAACAGCATCATCCGCTGCAGCACCCTGTCGAGCAGCGCGCGTCTCGGTTCGTTGAGGTCCGATTGCCCGCTCATGCGGGCCAGCACGATCATGCGACTGAGCAAGCCGTCGGGATCGGCCGGCACGCGATCGTCGATCTGGCCCATGATCACCCCCGTGGCAGCGTCACGGGAATTACCCGCCTCCGACGCCGGTGCGGCATTGATCTGGATCAATGCCGCACCGGCCGCGGGATCGGTCAGCCGATCGCCGTCCGGCGGGCGGGCGCGTCGGCGAGCGCCGCGTCGACGGCGGACAGGAAGATGCCGACGTCGATGGGCTTGGTGACGTAGCGGAAGAATCCCGCCTCGAGCCCGCGCTTCACGTCGCGCGGAAAGGCCGCGGCGCTGAGCGCGATGACCGGGATGTCGCGCGTCTCCGGCAGCGATTTGAGCCGCGCCAGAACCTCGACGCCGCTCATGCGCGGCAGATTGAGATCCAGCACGATGACGTCCGGACGGTGGGCGACGGCGAGCTCGAGACCGAGCTGAGGGGTCGGCGCCGAAAGCATGGCGACGTTCGGCAGCGTCGACAGGAGATGCTCCATCAGCCGCAGATTGGCCGGGTTGTCTTCGACATAGAGCAGGGAGAAGCCCCCGTTGAGCGCGCGCAGCGCAGCCGGCGCCGACGATCCCGCATGCGGCGCCGCGGCGCTTGCCGCCTCGGCCGGCAGCTCGACCCAGAAGCTGCTGCCGCGTCCCGCCTCGCTGGTGAAGCCGATCGTCCCGCCCATCGCTTCGACGAAGTGGCGCGCGAGCGCGAGCCCGATCCCGGTGCCCTCGATCGCCGTATACTCCGCGCCGAGCCGCTGGAAGGGCTGGAAGATGTCCTTCTGGCGCTCGGCGGCGATGCCGATCCCGGTGTCGGTCACGGTGAACCGCACGCGCTCGCCCGGCGCCGCGTCGACCGCGAGAGCGACCGTCCCGCCGGCGCGGTTGTACTTGATCGCGTTGGCGACCAGGTTGATCAGGACCTGGCGCAGCCGGAGATCGTCGGCGCGGACATCGGCGAGGCCGTCGGCGAGCCTGGTCTCGAAGCCCACGCCGGCCTGTCGCGCGAGCGGCATCATCGTGCCCTGAACCGCCGCGACGACGTCGCGGACCACGACCCGCTCGATGGACAGCCGCAGCCGGCCCGACTCGATGCCGGCGAGGTCCAGCACCTCGTTGACGAGATTGAGCAGGTGATGGCCGCCGCTGATGATGTAGCCGGCATAGTCCCTTTGCTTGGACGTCAGGCGGCGCTCGCCGTCCATCTGCAGCATCTGGGCGAAGCCGATGACCGCGTTGAGCGGCGTGCGCAGCTCGTGGCTCATGCGCGACAGGAAATCCGACTTCGCCTGGCTGGCCGCCTCCGCCGCCAGCTTGGCGTTGGCGAGTTCGGTTTCGAAGCGCTTGTGCGCGGTGATGTCGCGGATCGCGCTGGACACCAGCACGCCGGTCTCGGTCTCGAGCGTGCCGAGGCTGATCTCGACCGGAAACTCCGTCCCGTCCTTGCGCAAGCCGGTGAGGTCGAGCGCGGAGCCCATCGGCCGCCGGCGCGGCTCGTGGAGAAAGGCGGCGCGCGCCGACGCGTGCGCGCCGCGGCGCCGCTCGGGCACGAGCATCTCCATGCTCCGGCCCAGCATCTCGCCTCGCCCGTAGCCGAAGAGCCGCTCCGCCTCGGCATTGACGAGGACGATGCGGCCCTCGCCGTCGACGATGATCATGGCATCGGGCGCGGCCTCGAGCAGGTCGCGGAACTTGCCGTCGGCGCGCTGGCGCCAGCGCAGCTGCGCGACGAGAAGCCGGGCGCCGGCGAACAGCGCCAGCAGGGTGAAGCCGATCCGCACGCCGCCGCGGACCAAATCCTTGTCGAAGGCGGCGAGCGCGTCGGTGCGCGTGATGCTGACGGAGACGACCAGCGCCGTGCCCGGCACGCGCGCGTAGCTGACGATGCGCTCGCTCCCCTCGAGGAAGGCCCGTCCGTGGAACGTGCCGACGGGCGCGTGCGGAAGATAGTTCCGGAACAGCAGGCCGCCGGCCACCGACTGGCCGAGCCGACGCTCATCCGCGGGCTCGCGGACCATGACAATACCGTCGCCGCGCAGCAGGACGGCGACGCGGCTCGGCCCCAGCGCGACCGAGCGGAAGACGGCTGCGAAGTAGTCGGGATCGACCACGCCAAGGGCGACGCCAGCGAAGCGTCCGTCCGTCGCCTCGAGCGGCAGCGTCGCGGTGATGATCCAATCGCCGCTCATCTTCGAGCGGAGCGGCGCCGCTACATAGAGGCCGCGGGCGGCGCCGTCGCGCTGCGCGATGAACTGCTCCTGATCGGCGATGTTGAGCGGCGGCGGATCGGTGTAGACGGACGAGGTGAGCCGGTTGCCGGCGGCATCGGTCCAGCCGATCACCCGCATCACCGGGGAACCGCCTTGGATCGCCTTCAGCAGTTCGTGGATCGTCGCCTTGTTGCGGTAGACGCCGGTGGCGACGTCGCGCTGGAGCGACACCACGGCGCGCAGCGTCGCGTCGATGTCCCCGAAGCTGCGCGCCGTCGCCTCGGCCAAGAGAACGGAGGCGTTGCGCGTGTCGCGGTCGGCCCGCGCCAGGGTTTCCTCGTAGCGCTGGACCTGATCGTAGGCGAAGGAGGCGAGGATCACCGCCGCCACCACCGCAACGCCCGCCGACACTTGCCGGCCGGGCGTGTCGAGCGGCGGGCGGAACGCGGCGAGCCAGGTTTTGGGTATGGTCCGGATGAACGACTCCACGATCTCTTGGCCTGTTGGTCGAGCAGACCCTACCCAATATGGTTAAATATACCCTAAAGAGTCTCGATGCCGCTTATTAACGCACCCGAATCCTCTATCTTGAGTTGACTATTAACAACTTCTA
>JASHTP010000247.1 GCA_030040495.1 Alphaproteobacteria bacterium | reverse complement strand
ATCTCGCCGCCGTGGCCGGGCACGGGCCGGGCGGCGCGGTCACGCGCGAGGATGTCGAGCGCGCTGCGGCTGGCGCCGGCGGCGGCGAGCCGCTCCAGGGCATGCGGCGGACGATGGCGGTCAATGTGACGCGCGCGCATCAGGCGGTGGTGCCGGCGACAATCTTCGACGAGGCCGACATCGAGGCCTGGTGGGCGCCCAAGGCCGACGTGACCATCCGCCTCGTCCGCGCCGTCGCTGCCGCCTGCGAAGCCGTGCCGGCGCTCAATGCCTGGTTCGACGGCGGTGCGCTCACCCGGCGGCTGCTGCTGCAAATCGATCTCGGCATCGCCGTCGACACCGAGGACGGCCTGATCGTGCCGGTGCTGCGCGATGTCGGCAACCGCGAGGCCGAGGCGCTGCGGCGCGAGCTCGACCGGCTCGTCTCGGCCTGCCGCGCCCGCGCCGTCGCCCCGGCCGATCTGCGCGCGCCGACCATCACCCTGTCGAATTTCGGCATGCTCGCCGGCCGCCATGCGGCGCTCGTCGTCCTGCCGCCGCAAGTGGCGATCGTCGGCGCCGGCCGGATCGCGCCGCGCGCGGTGCCGGGGCCCAGGGGCCCGGTCTTCCGCCACGCGCTGCCGCTGTCGCTCACCTTCGACCATCGCGCCGCGACCGGCGGCGATGCCGCGCGCTTTCTCAGGGCGATGATCGACGATCTCAGGCGCCGCACCTAAGGAGTGGGTCATGGAAGATCCGTTTCGCTTTGCCGACGAGTGGGGACCGCTCAAGGTCCTGCATCTCCACCGCCCGTCGGTCGGGCTGAAGTCGGTGGTGGTGGTCGACAACATTGCCTGCGGCCCGGCGGTCGGCGGCGTGCGCATGGCAACCGATGTCGGCGCCGAGGAATGCTTCCGCCTGGCGCGGGCGATGAGCCTCAAGAACGCCGCCGCGGGCCTGCCGCATGGCGGCGGCAAGTCGGTGATCGCCGCCGATCCGAAGATGCCGCCGGCGCAGAAGCAGCGCCTGATCCGCGCCTTCGCCGCGGCGATAGCCGACGTCCGGGACTATGTACCGGGTCCCGACATGGGCACCGACGAGCTGGCGATGGGTTGGATCAGGGACGAGACCGGGCGGGCGGTGGGGCTGCCGCGCGAGATCGGCGGCATCCCGCTCGACGAGATCGGCGCGACCGGATTCGGCCTGGTCGCCGCCATCGACGAGGCGCGCCGGCCGATCGGCCTCGAGTTGGCCGGCGCGCGCGTCGTCGTGCAGGGCTTCGGCGCCGTCGGCAAGCATGCCGCGCGCCTCCTCGTCGAGCGCGGCGCGGTGCTGGTCGGCGCCAGCGATTCGCACGGCGCCGTGCTCGATGCCGACGGGCTCGACGTCGCTTCGCTGATCGCGCTCAAGGAGGCGGGCGGCCGCCTCGCCGATTACGGGCGGGGGCGCAAGGCGGCGCGCGACGCGGTGATCGACATGCCCTGCGACATCTGGATCCCGGCGGCGCGGCCCGACGTGATCCGCGGCGACAACGTCGCGCGTCTGCGCACCCGGCTGGTGGCACAGGGCGCCAACATCCCTTGCACCGAAGAGGCGGAGCGCGCGCTGGCGACGGCCGGGGTGCTGGTGATCCCGGATTTCATCGCCAATGCCGGCGGCGTCATCTGCGCCGCGACCGAGTATCAGGGCGGGACGCAGGCGATGGCGTTCGCGTCGATCGACGAGAAGATCCGCGCCAACACCCGCTCGGTGCTGGCGGAAGTGGCGCGGACCAAGGCCTTGCCGCGCGCCGCCGCCGTGGCGCTGGCGCAGCGCCGCATCCGCGCGGCGATGCGCACCCGGCGCTGGGACGCGCCGGCGGACTGAGCCGAGCGCCATGCCCGAGCTGCCCGAAGTCGAGCTGTTCAAGCGCCATTTCGACCGCACCTCGCTCGGCCGCGCCATCCGCCGCGTGACGGTGAAGGACGCGCGCATCGTCAAGCCTTCGGCGGCGCGACTGGCGGCGGCGCTCGCCGGGGCGCGGCTCGGCGCGTCGCGGCGTCACGGCAAGTACCTGCTGATCGCGCTCGGCAAGCCCGGCTGGCTCGTGCTGCATTTCGGCATGAACGGCTCGCTGCGGCATTTCGTGAGGGACGCCGACGAGCCGCCCTATGACCGGCTGCGGCTCGATTTCGCCGACGGCCACCATCTCGCCTACGTCAATCCGCGGCGCATCGGCCGGGTCGAGCTCGTCGCCGATGCCGCGGGCTTCATCGCCGCGGAGAAGCTCGGGCCCGACGCGCTCGATCCCCGCCTGCGACCGGCCGCTTTCGCGCGCGCCGTCGCGGCGCGCCGGCGCGACGTCAAGTCGGTGCTGATGGATCAGAGCGTCGTCGCCGGCATCGGCAACATCTATTCCGACGAGATCCTGTTCCAGGCGCGGCTCCATCCGCGCGCCCGCGCCGACCGGCTGGACGAGGCGAGCCTGCGCCGGCTCTTCGCCAAGGCGAGAAGCGTCCTGCGCACGGCGATCCGCCGCGGCGCCGGCTCCGAGCAGGCGCTCGAGCGCCTGCCGCGCGGCTTCCTGCTGCCGCAACGGCGCAAGGGCGGACGCTGCCCGCGCTGCGGCGGCGCGATCGCCACGCTCAGCTACGGCGGGCGGACCGCCTATTATTGTCCGCGCTGCCAGCCTCTCGCGCCAGCGCCGCCACGCGCTCGAGGTCGAGCGCGCCCTTAGCGCCCCAGCCGCGCCGTCCCTGCGGAATTTCTGGCCGGAACCGCTCGTAGAGCTCGTAGCCGTGCCGGGCGAGCGCGGCCGGGGGCAGCGAGCGTGCCAGGCGCCGCATCGCCGCGCGCGCGTCCTCGAGCCGGTCGCCGAACTTGCCGGCGAGATAGCGCTCGACGCTTTCGGGCGAGATCGGCTCGAAGACGCCGAGCGACACGCCCTTGCTGTAGGCGTTGAGGCCGGCCACGGCGCGGCCGAAGGTCAGCGCCTCGGCACGAGCGAAGCCGAGCCGCTCGGCAACCACCGAAGCTCACAGCGTCAGCACCGCCGCCCGGTTGATCCGGATGATGTCGCTCATGCGCCGCGTGCGCCGGCGCTTCGCTCAGCGCGGGGTGAGCGCCTCGAGATGCCCGGGCAGCTCGGTCAGCGGCAGCTTGGTCAGATCCTTCGGCGCCGTCGCCTTGATCTTGCCGCGGGTCTTGCCGTCGAGCGCCTCGCGCAGCTCGCCGAGGCAGCGCGGCGGCGCGAACAGGATGAGCGCGTCGAAGGCCTTCTCGCCGCCGGCGCGGTTGAGCCGTTCGGCGACGCTGCGCAGGAAGGCGGATTTCACCTGCGCATGCGGGTCGTGGCGCGGCTCGATGGCGTGATGCGCCGAATTGCTGCTCTCCTGGCCATGGCCGGGGCGGTCGGAGACGAGGTCGCGCGACGGAATGTGCGCCTCGCTCGAGGCGAGGTCGGACAACACGTCGAAACCGGAGCCTTCCTCGCGCGGCTTGACGATCCGCGCGCGGCTGCCATCGGCCATCACGATCCAGGTTATGCGGCGCTTAGCCATCGATCCTCTCCTGCAACGGTATTGGTGCTATCCTCGGACCAAGCGCACTGGCAAACATTGATCCATCTCAATGTGTTGGCCAGGCGGCGGCGGTTTGATCCAGCTCAAGGCCCGGCCGGCCGGCCGACGGTATGTGGTTGCCGAGCAGCGAAGCTGAAAGGAGCCCTGGCGCCGTGAGCGAGGATTTCCCGCCATCGCGGATCGAACGGTCCGCCCTGCTCCAGCAACCGACCGGCGCGGTGCCGGCGCCGGCCGCCGCCGGGCGCCCGCTTCCGGCGGCGCGGCTGCGCCAATGCTGCGACAGCGGCGGGCTCGCCTTCGAGACCACGGCGGACCTGCCGGACCTTGCCGGCCTGGTCGGCCAGGAGCGCGCGGTCGACGCGATCCGCGCCGGCATCGGCATCCGCCACAAGGGCTTCAACGTCTTCGCCTTCGGGCCGGCCGGCGCCGGCAAGCATACGCTGATCCAGCAGCTGCTGCAGGCCGAGGCGGCGACGGCGCCGACGCCGCCCGACTGGTGCTACGTCAACAATTTCGCCGATCCGCACCGGCCGCGCCGGCTGATGCTGCCGACCGGCCGGGCGACGGCGCTGCGCGACGCGATGCAGCGCCTCGTCGCCGAGCTCCGCCTGGCGCTCCCCGCCGCCTTCGAGCGCGAGGACTATCGCGCGCGCCGCGAGGTGATCGATCAGCAGATCAAGCACCGCCAGGAGGAGGCGTTCGGCGCGCTGCAGCACAAGGCGGAGCAGAAGGGCATCGCCCTGCTGCGCACGCCGATGGGGTTGGCGCTGGCGCCGGTGCGCAACGGCGAGGTCATTCCGCCGGACATCTTCCAGCGGATGGCGGCCGAGGACCGCAAGCGGATCGCGGGCGACATCGAGACGCTGCAGACCGAGCTCGAGACGATCGTCCGCAAGATCCCGGATTGGGAGCGCGAGCATCGCGAGGCGGTGCGCCAGCTCAACCGCGACACCAGCTCGGTGGTGGTGAAGCATTTGCTCGAGACCGTGCGCGCCGCGTTCACCGACCTCCACGAGGTCGTGGCCTATCTCGGCGAGGTCGAGCACGACATCCTCGAGCATGCCGAGGAGTTCATCGCCGAGCGGCGCGAGCCCGGCGAGGGCGAGGCGCCGCCGCCGGACCTGGCCTCCTTCCGCCGCTATCAGGTCAATCTGCTGGTCGACAACAGCGGCCGCAAGGGCGCGCCGATCGTCTACGAGGATCATCCGACGCATCAGAACCTGGTCGGCCGGATCGAGCATCTGGCGCGCTTCGGCGCGCTGGTGACCGACTTCAACCTGATCGTGCCGGGCGCCTTCCACCGCGCCAATGGCGGCTACCTCGTGCTCGACGCGCAGCGCCTGCTGGCGGCGAATTTCGGCTGGGAGACGCTGAAGCGCGTGCTGCGGGCCGGCGAGATCCGCACCGTCTCGCTGGAGCAGCTGCTGAGCCTGGCGAGCACGGTGTCGCTCGATCCCGAGCCGATCCCGCTCGAGGTGAAGGTGGTCCTCATCGGCTCGCCGACGCTCTACTACCTGCTCGCCGAGCTCGATCCCGATTTCCCGGAGCTGTTCAAGATCGCCGCCGATTTCGACGATCGCGTCGCGCGCTCGGCGGAGACCACCGGCCTCTATGCGCAACTCATCGCCACCGCCGTCCGCCGCGAGAAGCTGTGCCCGCTCGATCGCGGCGCGGTGGCGCGCGTCATCGAGGAGGCGGCGCGGACGAGCGGCGACGCGGCGAAGCTCACCGCCGAGATCCGCGGCATCATCGACCTGCTGCAGGAGGCCGACCATATCGTCGAGAAGGCCGGGCGGAAGATCGTCGGCCCCGCCGACATCGAGGCCGCGGTCGAGGCGCGGCGCCGCCGCTCCGACCGCATCTATCGCCGCTTCCAGGAGGAGATCGGCCGCGACACGCTGCGCATCGAGACCACGGGCGAGCGGGTCGGGCAGGTGAACGGGCTTTCCGTCATCGCCCTCGGCAGCGTCAGCTTTGGCCATCCCAGCCGCATCTCGGCGCAGGTCCGGCTCGGCAAGGGCGAGGTCATCGACATCGAGCGCGAGGTCGCGCTGGGCGGCCCCATCCACTCGAAGGGCGTGCTCATCCTTTCGGGCTTCCTCGGCGGCCGCTTCGGGCGCAGCGGTCCGCTCTCGCTCACCGCCAGCCTCGTCTTCGAGCAATCCTACGGCGGCGTCGAGGGCGACAGCGCCTCGGCGGCCGAGCTCTTCGCGCTGCTCTCGGCATTGGCCGATGCGCCGGTCGGGCAGGCTTTGGCGGTCACCGGCTCCGTCGACCAGCACGGGCATATCCAGGCGATCGGCGGGGTCAACGAGAAGATCGAGGGCTTCTTCGATGTCTGCCGCGCGCGCGGGCTCGCCGACGGCCAGGGCGTGCTCATCCCCGCGGCCAACGTGCAGCATCTGATGCTGCGCCAGGAGGTGGTCGACGCCGCCGCGGCCGGCCGCTTCGCGATCATCCCGATCGAGACCATCGATCAGGGGATCGAGCTGCTGACCGGGCTGCCGGCAGGCGAGCCCGACGCCACGGGCGGCTACGCCGAAGGGACCATCAACCAGCGTGTCGCCGTCCGGCTCGCCGCTTTCGCGCGGCGCCTGGCGGCAATCGCCGCGCCGCCCGCCGAGCGGCGACCGCGCCGCCGCACGCGAGGCGACGATGAGTGAGCGCGAGATCCGCCGCGTCGTCATCGCCTGCGACGTGCAGGACGAGATCGGCCCCGCCGTGCGCAAGGCGGCGGAGCTGGCGGCGCGCTGCGGCGTGCCGGTGCATGGCGTCTTCCTGCAGAACGAGAATCTGCGGCGGCTTGCGGGCCTGCCGCTCGGCCGGCCGGTGAGCCTGTCGCGGACGGAGCCGCCGCAGAGCTTCGACACCGGCGAGCTGGAGAAGCTGTTCTCAGTGCTGGCGGGGGCGATGCGGCGGGCGCTGGCGGCGGCGGCGGAGGAGGCGGGGCTCGACTGGTCCTTCGCCGAGTTGCGCGACGTGCCGAGCGCCGCTGGCGCGCTCCTCGCCGAGGGCGACATGCTCGTCCTCGAGGCCGGCCTCGGCGGCTTCGCCGGCTCCTGGCGGCCGCGCTCGCTCTGGGAGAGCGTCGCCGGCGATCTCGGCGGGATGGTGCTGCTGCGCCGCGGCGAGGCGGCGGGGCGCCGCCGCGTCGTCCTGGTGATCTGCGCCGCTTCGGCCGATCACGCCCGCACCGTCGATGCCGTGCGGGCGCTGGCCCAGCCGCGGGACGAGACCACTCTGCTGTCGGCGGGAGCGCCGGAGGCCGAGCCCGACGCCGCCCTCGCGCCGATGCTGGCCATGGGCGGCATTCGGGCGGCGGCGATCGAGCGCGCCGGCAGCGCGGCTGAGATCCGCGAGCGCGTCGCGGCGCTCGATCCGCGGCTGGTGATCCTCGAAACCGAGGCGCTCGACGCCGAGGCGCTTCAGGCGCTCATCGCCGAGACGCGGTGCGACCTGCTGTTGATCGGCTAAAACGGCATCCGATCAAGTCCAGACCGCATTGCCGTCCCCGCTTTCGCGGGGGAAGCGGAGCAAGGTAATGCCGTTTGATCGGATGCTGCTCTAGGGACCTTATGTCGGCTTGTCCTCTTCTTCTTCTTCTTCCTCTTCCTCTTCGCCTTCCTCGTCCGACTCCTCCTCATCCTCCTCGCCGAGATAGCCGAGCCGCTCCAGGGCGGTCTCCAGCTCGTCGGTGAGGAGCAGCGTGCGCAGCACCTCGTCGGCGGCGCTCTCGTCGGGAATGTCGCGCGCCTGCTCGACCACCGCCTGCCATTCATCGAGCGACGCCGCATTCCGCGCGAAGAGCGCCAGCGCCAGGATCTCGTCGGCCTCGTCCGGGGTCAGCCGGCTCACGGCCTCCACCAGCTCGCTGTAAGCGGGGTCGTCGGCCAGGATCTCGGCGAGCTCGTCCGCGTCGAGCTCCACTTCCTCGGTAACGCCGTCATCGGCGGTCTCGGTCTCGGACTCGGGAATCTCGACCTCGGCGGCCTTGTCGAGCAGATCGATCAGACGGTCGAGCGAAATCGTCAGCATTGCATCCTCCCAAACCGCGCGGCGGGGTCGGCCCGCCCTGGGGTCAGCGCGCGACAAAGCCAGCATCGGCGATTCCGCCCGGACGGGCCTTGATTCAAATCAAGGCCGGGCGGCGACGGTTTTGCAAGGCTTGATTGGGCCAGGCTGGAGCCGGAGGATGCCCGCTCACAACACCGAGATCGCCGATGCGCTCGACCAGATCGCCGACCTGCTCGAGCTGGAAGAGGCCAATCCGTTCCGCGTCCGTGCCTATCGCAACGCCGCCCGGGCGGTGCGCGGCCTCGGCACCGAGGTGGCGGCGCTGCTTGCGCGCGGCGACGAGCTGCCGCGCATCCGCGGCGTCGGCGAGGACCTCGCCGGCAAGATCAAGGAGCTGGCGCGCACGACGCATCTGCCGCTGCTCGACGAGCTGCGCCACCAGGTGCCGGCCGTGGCGCTCGAGCTGCTGCGGCTGCCGAATCTCGGCCCGAAGCGCGTCAAGCTGCTGGTCGACCAGCTCGACATCCACAGCATCGAGCAGCTGCACCGGGCGCTCCTCGACGGCCGCGTGCGCGATCTGCCGGGCTTCGGCGCCGGCATCGAGAAGAAGCTGCTGCAGGCGATCGAGGAGCGCAGCCACGGCCCGGCCCGCTTCAAGCTCGCCGCGGTGGAGGGCTTCGTCGGGCCCTTGCTCGACTATCTCGGCAAGGGTCCCGGCGTCGGCAAGGTGACGGTGGCCGGCAGCTATCGGCGCTGCCAGGAGACGGTGGGCGACATCGACATCCTCGCCACCGCGGCCAAGGGGCCGCCGGTGACCAAATGGTTCACCCAGTACGAGGAGGTGGCGCGCGTCTCCGCCGCCGGCGACACGCGCGCGACGGTGGTGCTGCGCTCCGGGCTCCAGGTCGATCTGCGCATCGTCCCGGAGGAGAGCTACGGCGCGGCGCTGCATTATTTCACCGGCAGCAAGGCGCACAACATCGCCGTCCGCCGCATGGGGCAGGAGCGCGGGCTCAAGGTCAACGAGTACGGCGTGTTCCGCGGCCGGCGCCGCATCGCCGGCGCCACCGAGGAAGAGGTCTACCGCACCGTCGGACTGCCGTTCATTCCGCCGGAGCTGCGCGAGAACCGGGGCGAGATCGAGGCTGCCGCCGCGCACCAGCTGCCCGAGCTGGTCGAGCTCGCCGATCTCCGCGGCGACCTCCACGCGCACAGCACGGCGACCGACGGCCACAACACCATCGCCGAGATGGCGGCGGCGGCGAGGGAGGGCGGCCTCGACTACATCGCCATCACCGAGCACTCGCGCCGCCTCACCATGGCGCATGGGCTCGATCCCGAGCGGCTGCGCCGCCAGATCGCCGAGATCGACCGCTTCAACGCCACGAAGCCCGGCATCACCGTGCTGCGCGGCATCGAGGTCGACATCCTCGAGGACGGCAAGCTCGACCTGCCCGACGGCGTGCTGGGCGAGCTCGACCTCGTCGTGGCCGCGGTGCACAGCCGCTTCAACCTGTCGCGCGAGCAGCAGACGGAACGCATCCTGCGCGCGATGGAGCGGCCGCATTTCACCATCCTGGCGCACCCCACTGGCCGCCTGATCGGCGAGCGCGAACCTTACGATGTCGACATGCCGCGCCTCATCGAGGCCGCCCGCCAGCGCGGCTGCTTCCTCGAGCTCAACGCCCATCCCGACCGGCTCGACCTGTCGGAGGTCCATTGCCGGATGGCCAAGGAGGCCGGCGTGCTGCTCAGCGTCGCCAGCGACGCCCACCGCACGACGGATTTCTCCTATCTGCGCTTCGGCATCGGCCAGGCGCGGCGGGGCTGGCTCGGGCCGCAGGACGTGCTCAACACGCGTCCGCTGCGCGAGCTCCGCGCCTTGCTGAAGCGCACCACGGCATAGGCCGGCGCCGCAAGGAGCGGAGATGCCGTACCGCGAGAGCCTGCTGCTCACCGATCTCTACCAGCTGGCGATGCTGCAGGCCTATGCCGATCACGGCCTCGCCGGGACCGCGGTGTTCGAATTCTTCGTGCGCAAGCTGCCGCCGCGGCGCGGATTCCTCATGGCGGCGGGGCTGGAGCAGGCGCTCGAGTTCCTCGAGACGGCGCAATTCGGCGAGGAGGATCGCGCGGCGCTGCGCCGCATGGGGCAGTTCCCGGCGTCCTTCGTCGAGTCCCTGGCCGGGTTCCGCTTCGCGGGGGATGTCGACGCGCTGCCGGAAGGAACTGTCTTCTTCCCCGACGAGCCGGTGCTGCGCGTCGTGGCGCCTCTGCCGCAGGCGCAGCTGGTCGAGACGCGCCTCATCAACCTCGTCCATTTCGAGACGGTGGTCGCCTCCAAGGCGGCGCGCATGGTGCTGGCGGCGCCTGGCAAGGAGCTCGTCGATTTCGGCCTCAGGCGCGCCCACGGCGCCGAGGCGGGGCTGCTCGCGGCGCGCGCGAGCCATATCGCCGGCTTCGCCGGCACGGCGACGCTCGAGGCGGCGCTGCGCTTCGGGATGCCGGCCTATGGCACCATGGCGCACTCCTTCATCCAGGCGCATGACGACGAGACCTCGGCGTTCGAGCATTTCGCGCGCAGCCGGCCCAAGGGCGTGGTGCTGCTGATCGACACCTACGACACCGAACGCGCGGCGGAAAAGGTGGCGGCGCTGGCCAAGCGCCTGGCCCGCGACGGCATTTCGATCCGCGGCGTGCGCATCGACAGCGGCGATCTCGCCGCCCATGCCAGGCGCGTCCGCGCCATCCTCGACGCGCACGGGCTCGACGACATCACCATCTTCGCCAGCGGCGGCCTCGACGAGGACGCGCTCGCCGCCCACACGCGCGACGGCGTGCCGATCGACGGCTACGGCATCGGCACCAGCCTCACCACCGCCGCCGACGCGCCGGCGCTCGATTGCGCCTACAAGATCCAGGAATATGACGGCGTGCCGCGCCGCAAGCGGTCGGAAGGGAAGGCGACCTGGCCGGGCCGCAAGCAGGTCTGGCGCCGCGCGACGCCGGCCGGGCGCTTCGCCGGCGACACGCTGGGCCTGACGACGGAGAACCACGCGGGCGAGCCGCTGCTGCGCCCGGTGATGCGCGCCGGGCGGCGGCTCGGCCCGCCGCCGAGCCTGGCGGAGATCCGCGCCCACGCCGCCGAGCAGCTGCGGCATCTGCCGGAGGCGTTGCGCCGGCTCGAGCCGATGACCTATCCGGTGACGGTGAGCGAGGCGCTGCGCGCGCTGGCCGAGGAATGCGACCGCCGCGTCGCGGCGGCGGACCGGTGACGGCATGCTGCGCGCCGAGCATTTCGCCCACGCGGCCGATGTCGGCGTCCGCGGCATCGGCCCGACGCGCGAGGCGGCGTTCGAGCAGGCGGCGCTGGCGCTCAGCGCCGTCGTCACCGATGTTGCCGGCGTGGCCGCGCTCGAGCCGGTCGAGATCGACTGCGACGCGCCGCGCGGCGAGCTGCTGCTGGTCGACTGGCTGAACCGGCTGATCTACGAGATGGCCGTGCGCCACATGATCTTCGGCCGCTTCGCCGTGACCATCGCCGGCACGCGCCTCCACGCCGTCGCCTGGGGCGAGCGGATCGATCGCGAGCGTCACGCGCCGGCGGTCGAGCCCAAGGGCGCGACCTTGACCGCGCTCAAGCTCGAGCAGCGGCCGGACGGCGACTGGCTGGCGCAATGCGTGATCGACGTCTAGTGGATCGAGGAGCCATGCCATGGATACGAGCCTTCTCGCCCGCGTCTCCGAAACCGAATGGCACCTGGCGCAAGCCGGCGACATGCGCGTGCCGGCGGTGATCTTCGGCGATGGCGAGCTGCTCGCCGAGATGGACGACAAGGTGCTGGAGCAGATCCGCAACGTCGCCTGTCTGCCCGGCATCGTCGAGGCCGCCTATGCCATGCCGGACGCGCATTGGGGCTACGGGTTTCCGATCGGCGGCGTCGCCGCCTTCGACGCCGCGGCGGGGGGCGTGGTCTCGGCCGGCGGCGTCGGCTTCGACATTTCCTGCGGCGTGCGCGTGCTGCTCACCGGGATCGGGCGCGGCGAGCTCGAGCCGCTGAAGCTTCGGCTCGCCGACAGCCTCTACCGCGACATTCCCGCCGGCGTCGGCAGCACCGGCAAGATCGCCCTCGACGCCGCGGCGATGGACGCCATGCTGCGCGGCGGCGCGCGCTGGGCGGTCGGCGAGGGCTACGGAAGGGCGGCCGATCTCGAGCGCATCGAGGAGCAGGGCGCGGCCGCCGGAGCCGAGCCCGACGCGGTCTCGGCGCAGGCCAAGACGCGCCAGCACGACGAGATGGGCACTTTGGGGTCGGGCAACCATTATCTCGAGGTGCAGGAGATCGTCGACATCGCCGAGCCCGCCATCGCCGCCGCCTTCGGCCTGCGCCGGGGCGAGCTCGTCGTCAGCATCCATTGCGGCTCGCGCGGCCTCGGCCATCAGATCGGCACCGAGTTCCTGCGCGAGATGGCGATCGCCGCGCCGGGCTTCGGCATCGTCCTGCCGGATCTCGAGCTCGCCTGCGCGCCGATCGATTCGGAGCTCGGCCGGCGCTATCTCGGCGCCATGCGCGCGGCGATCAACTGCGCGCTCGCCAACCGCCAGATCATCACCCATCTGACCCGCCGCGTCTTCGCGCATTTCTTCGAGGCGGCGTCGCTCGACCTGCTCTTCGACGTCTCGCACAACACCTGCAAGGAGGAATGGCACGAGCCCGGCGGCAAGCGCCGCCGTCTCTTCGTCCACCGCAAGGGCGCGACGCGCGCCTTCGCCGCCGGCCATGCCGAGCTGCCGCCGGCCTTCGCCGCTACCGGCCAGCCGGTCTTCATCGGCGGCAGCATGGGCACGGCCTCGGCGATCATGGTCGGCGCTTCCGTGCGTCCCGAGCGCGCCTTCGCCTCGGCCTGCCACGGCGCCGGCCGGCGCATGAGCCGCCACCAGGCGCTCAGGCACTGGCACGGCCGGCAGGTGGTCGACGAGCTGGCGGGCCGCGGCATCATCGTGAAGAGCCCGTCGAGCCGCGGCGTCGCCGAAGAGGCGCCGGGCGCCTACAAGGACATCGCTTCGGTGGTCGAGGCGGCGCACGCCGCCGGTCTCGCCCGCAAGGTGGCGACGCTCGCGCCGGTGATCTGCATCAAGGGATGACCGCTGCCGAAGCGGCGGCGCCGCTCAGGTCGGGGGCGGCGGCAGGTGGTGCTTGCCGAGCGGGACGACGGTGCTGGCCTGCGGTCCCTTCTCGCTTTCGCCGGGATGCTCGACATAGCGCACCTCGTCGCCGACGCGCAGATCCTCGAAGCGCCCGCCGACGACGCTGTCGCGATGCATGTAGATTTCCTCGCCGGTGGCGGACTCGATGAAGCCGTAATCGCCTTCGGCGATCAGCCGGACGATGCGGCCGTGCGCCGGCGCCTCGTGCGCCTTGATCTTGCCGTCGAGATGGCGGAGATGGTCCTCGAGCTGGCGGCGCGCGGCGTCGAAGGCGTCGCGGATCGCCACCTGGATCTCCTCATGGGCGTGGTGCTCGCCCGGGTCGCGGCTGACGACGATCTCGCGGCCGGGCACCGACAGGCGGATGCGGATATGGAAGAGCCGGCCCTTGCGCTGGTGGCGGTGGGCGGTCTCGACGGCGATGCGGCAGGCGATGATCGAGGGGAAATACTGCTCGAGAGCGTCAGCCCTTTGACGCAGCTGCGTCTCGACGGCGGGGGACGTCTCCATGTTGCGGAAGGTGATCTGAGTGGGAACAGCCACGATGCTCTCCTCGCCGCGGTCGAAGCCAGGGGTGGAACGGCCTCCATTCTTCCAGGCCGGGCCGCAAGCGCCTTGACGCAGATCAATGTGGCCCCGGCCGGGCGGAATATCGTGGAAACCGGGTTTCCGGGCCGACTGCCGTGCGAGGCGCAGCCATGAGCGACGATCTGAAGTTGCAGCAACAGGTGATCGACGCGCTCGAGTTCGAGCCGAGCGTGAAGGCCGCCCATATCGGCGTCAGCGTCCGCGACGGGGTCGTCGAGCTCTCCGGCCATGTCGAGAGCTTCGTCGAGAAGTTCGCGGCCGAGCGCACCGCGCGGGCGGTGAAAGGCGTCAAGGCCGTGGCGCAGGAGCTCGAGGTCCGTCTGCCCTCGGACAAGAAGCTGAGCGACGAAGAGATCGCCGCCCGCGCGCTGCGCCTGCTGAATTGGGACGTGTCGGTCCCCCACGACCGGATCACGGTGAAGGTCGAGCACGGCATCGTCACGCTGAGCGGCGAGGTCGACTGGCAGTTCCAGCGCGCCGAGGCGGAATACGACGTGCGCAAGCTCAGCGGCGTGCGCAGCGTGATCAATGACGTTCGCGTTGCGCCGCGGCTGCGCCCGGGTGACATCCGCAGCTCGATCCACGCCGCGCTCGAGCGCAACGCCGAGCTTGAGGCCTCCCGCATCACCGTCTCCGTCTCGGGCGGCAAGGTGACGCTCACCGGCAAGGTCAACGCCTGGACCGAGCGCGAGGCCGCCGAGCGGGCCGCCTGGTCGGTGCCCGGGGTGACCGAGGTCGAGGACAAGATCGAGCTCGGGCGCCCCTAGCCGGCGCCCGGTCGGCGCGCCGATGATTTGACGCATATCAATGTTCGGCCGCAGCCGAGATCCTAGGCTTGATTGGCTCGCCCGCCTTCGGAGGAGCCCCGTCGGCTCCGGGCGAGCATGACGCAGAGCTATTTCCAGGAGGAGTACATGAGACCCGTAAGGAATGCGTTGCTCGCTCTCATCCCCTTGGTCGCAGTCGGTGCTTGCACCACGCTGAGCGACGCGGATCGCGCTCAGCTCAACGCGGCGACCCAGACCGCTAACGACGCGAAGCAGCAGGCGGCGCAAGCGCTGGCTGCGGCCCAGGCGGCGCAGGCGACCGCGAACCAGGCCGAGGCCGACGCCAAGGCGGCCAACGAGAAGGCGGATCGGATGTTCCAGCGCTCGCTGCGCAAGTGAAGCCAGTGCGGCCGCGCCGGGCCGAGGTGCCTGGCGCGGCTTCGCTCCGGCCGCGGCGGGGCCGACGGAGGTAAGCCAGGTGTTCGCCAACCGCGTCAGGCTGTTCGCGCTCTTCGGCATCGACGTCCGGGTCGATGCGTCGTGGCTTCTGCTGGCGGTTCTCGTCTGGTGGACGCTCGCGGCCGGCGTCTTTCCGCAATGGACGCCGGGCCTGAGCCGGGAGGCCTATTGGTGGATGGGGGTCGCCGGCGCGGCCGGCCTCTTCGCCTCCATCGTCTTTCACGAGATGTCGCATGCGCTGGTCGCGCGCCGCTACGGCATATCCATCCGCGGCATCACCCTGTTCATCTTCGGCGGCGTCGCCGAGATGGAAGCCGAGCCGAAGAGCCCGCGCGGCGAGCTGCTCATGGCGTTGGCCGGACCCGCCGCGAGCCTGGTGCTCGCCGCGGCGCTGGCGGCGCTGGGCGCATCCGCGTCCGCGGCGCCGGCGGCGGCGGTCGGCGTCGTCCAGTACCTCGCGCTGATCAACGCCGTGCTGGCGCTGTTCAATCTCATCCCGGCCTTTCCGCTCGACGGCGGGCGCGTGCTGCGCGCGGCGCTCTGGGCCTGGCGCGGCGACATGCTGTGGGCGTCGCGCATCGCCGCCGGGTCCGGAAACATCTTCGGCATCCTTCTCATCGTCCTCGGCGTCTTCGGCGTCGTCCGCGGCGATTTCGTCGGCGGCATGTGGCGCTTCCTCATCGGCATGTTCCTGCGCGGCGCCGCCGCGTCGAGCTACGAGCAGACGGTGGCGCAGCGCACCTTCGGCTCGACCGCGGTGGCTGAGATCATGACCCCCGACCCCATCGGCGTGCCTCCGGACGCCACCGTCGCCGACTTCGTCGAGGATTACGTCTATCGCCACCATCATCGCGTCTTTCCCGTGGTGCGCCAGGGCGCGCTCGTCGGCCAGGTCGGGACGCGGGAGGCGGCTTCGCTCGATCGGACGCTCTGGCCGGGCACCGCGATCTCCGAGATCATGCTGCCGGCGACGGCGGACGACCGGGTCGCCGCCGAGAGCGATGCGCTCGCCGCGCTGGGCCGCATGCAGCGCACCGGCCGCAGCCGGCTCTTCGTCGTCGCGGGTGAGGCGCTCGTCGGCGTCGTCACGCTGCGCGACCTGCTGGAGCTGCTGTCGGCGCGGCTGGAGCTCGACGCCGCTCCCGGCAGCGCCCGCCGCCGCCGCTCCGGCATCGGCTACGCGTCGTCGCAGGAAGGGATCAGGCCATGAGAATTCTGCCGCTGCTGGCGCCGTCGGCGCTGGCGCTCGTGCTCGCCGCCGGCGCGGTCGCAGCGGGCCTGCGCGCCGAGGTCGAGGGCGGACACCAGCTGGTGCACGCCTGGTGCGCGGGCTGCCATGCGGTCGAGCCGGGCGAGACCGCCGGACCCTACGCCGACGTGCCGAGCTTCGTCGCCGTGGCGCGGATGCCCTCGACCACCGCCTCCTCGCTGCACGCCTTCCTGAGCACGCCCCACGGCGACATGCCGGACATCAAATTCACCCCGGCGCAGCTCGACGAGGTCGTCACCTACATCCTCAGCCTGCGCGAGAAGTAACCCGCCCGTTCCCCTCGTTTTCCCCAGATCCAGGAGACTCGTCATGAGGTTGCACAAACCGATGCTCGGCGGCGCCATCGCGCTGCTGCTGCTCCAGGGCTGCGCCACCCAGCCGCTCGGTCCGTCGGTGGCGGTGATGCCCGCCGCCAACAAGCCCTTCTCCGTGTTCCAGGAGGATGACGCGGTCTGCCGCAATTTCGCCCAGCAGCAGGTCGCCGGTGGCGCCGAGCAGGCGAACGCGGCGCAGGTCGGCACCGCGGTGGTCGGCACGGCACTCGGCGCCGGCCTCGGCGCCGCCGTCGGCGCTGGCGCTCGTGCTCGCCGCCGGCGC
>JASHTP010000246.1 GCA_030040495.1 Alphaproteobacteria bacterium | reverse complement strand
CGCCATGCTCGACGCGCTGCGCTTCGGCGCCGCCGAGCGGCCGCGCCTCGTCCACCGCCTCGACCGCGACACCAGCGGCGTCCTGGTGCTGGCGCGCAGCGCCGCCGCCGCCGCCGCGCTCGCCCGCGCCTTTCGCGACAGAGGGACGCGCAAGATCTACTGGGCGGTGGTGGTGGGCCTGCCCAAGCCGCGGCGCGGGCGCATCGACCAGCCGCTCGCCAAGCTGCCCGGACCGGCCGGCGAGCGCGTCACGCCGGACGAGGAAGACGGCAAGCGCGCCGTCACCTATTACCGCACGCTGGCCCATGCCGGCGACAAGCTCGCCTGGCTGGCGCTGCAGCCGATCACCGGCCGCACCCACCAGCTCCGCGCCCATTGCGTCACTCTGGGCACGCCGATCCTGGGCGACGGCAAATATGGCGGCGCCGCGGCGCATCCCGCCGGCATCCCCAATGCGCGCAAGCTCCATCTCCATGCCCGCGCGCTGTCGCTGCCGCATCCCGAGGGCGGGCGGCTCGAAGTGACGGCTCCGCTGCCGCCGCACATGAAGGAGACCTTCGCCTTCTTCGGCTTCGACGAGGCCGACGAGCCCGACCCCTTCGCCGAGCTTGCGCCCGAGCGATGAAGCGCTTCTACACGGAGGTCGACGTGGCGCCGGTCGCCGACGGCTTCGGCGTCAGCCTCGACGGCAAGCCGCTGCACACGCCGGCGAAGGCGCGGCTCACCGTGCCGAGCGAGCGGCTCGCCGAGGCGATCGCGGCGGAATGGCGCGGCCAGGGCGCCGAGGTGAAGCTCGACGCGCTGCCGCTGACACGGCTCGCCAGCACCGCGCTCGACCTGGTCGCGGGGCGGCGCGCCGAGGTGGTGGCGGAGGTGGCGCGCTATGCCGGCACCGATCTCGTCTGCTACCGCGCCGTCCATCCGCCGGAGCTGGCGCAGCGCCAGCACCGGGTCTGGCAGCCGCTGATCGACTGGGCGACCTTGCGCTACGACGCGCCGCTCGAAGTGACGGCGGGGGTGGTGCCGATCACGCAATCGGCGGCGAGCCTGCGCGCCTTTGCCGCCGCGGTCGAGAGCTACGCCACGCTCGAGCTCGCTGCGCTCCACGTCGCCACCGCCGCCTGCGGCTCGCTGGTGGTGGCGCTGGCGCTGGTCGAAGGCCGGCTCGACGTCGACGCCGCCTTTGCCGCCTCGCAGCTCGACGAGAGCTTCGAGATCGAGCAATGGGGCGAGGACGCCGAGCAGATGCGCCGCCGCGCCGCGCTCCGGGACGACATGGCGCTGGCGCACCGGTTTCTGAGGCTGCTCCGGGACTAAGGCGGCCTCAGCCCGGGGCTGGCGCTCCTCCCCCGTTGGTGTTATCTCCCCCCTTTCCCGCAGGGGGCAGGGAGCCACGGTCGCATGCAGGAGATCCTTCGCCGGCTCGAGGAGAAGCGCGACGCGGCCCGCGCCGGCGGCGGGCAGCGGCGCGTCCAGGCGCAGCACGCCAAGGGCAAGCTCAGCGCGCGCGAGCGGCTCGAGCTGCTGTTCGATCCCGACTCCTTCGAGGAGTGGGACATGTTCGTCGAGCACCGCTCGAGCGATTTCGGCATGGCGGAGCAGAAGATCCCCGGCGACGGCGTGGTCACCGGCTACGGCACGGTGAACGGCCGCCTGGTCTTCGCCTTCAGCCAGGACTTCACCGTCTTCGGCGGCGCGCTCTCCGAGGCCCATGCCGAGAAGATCTGCAAGGTGATGGACCAGGCGCTGCAGGTCGGCGCGCCGGTGGTCGGGCTCAACGACAGCGGCGGCGCGCGCATCCAGGAAGGCGTCGCCTCGCTCGCGGGCTATGCCGAAGTGTTCCAACGCAACGTGCTCGCCTCGGGGGTGGTGCCGCAGCTGTCGCTGATCATGGGCCCCTGTGCCGGCGGCGCGGTGTACTCGCCGGCGATGACCGACTTCATCTTCATGGTGAAGGACAGCTCCTACATGTTCGTCACCGGCCCCGACGTGGTGAAGACGGTGACGCACGAGACGGTGACGCAGGAGGAGCTGGGCGGCGCCGTCACCCACACCACGCGCTCCGGCGTCGCCGACCTCGCCTTCGAGAACGATGTCGAGGCGCTGCTGCAGCTCCGCCGCTTCATCGACTTCCTGCCTTCCTCCAACCGCGAGAAGCCGCCGCTGCGGGCGAGCTGGGACCCGCCGGACCGGCTGGAGATGTCGCTCGACAGCCTGGTGCCGGCCAGTCCCAACAAGCCCTACGACATGCGCGAGCTGGTCGAGAAGGTAGTCGACGAGGGCGACTTCTTCGAGCTGCAGCCGAGCTACGCCCGCAACATCATCGTGGGCTTCGCGCGCATGGAAGGCGCGACCGTCGGCATCGTCGCCAACCAGCCGATGGTGCTGGCCGGCTGCCTCGACATCGACAGCTCGCGCAAGGCGGCGCGCTTCGTGCGCTTCTGCGACTGCTTCTCGATCCCGATCATCACCTTCGTCGACGTGCCGGGCTTCCTGCCGGGGACGGCGCAGGAATATGGCGGCATCATCAAGCACGGCGCCAAGCTGCTCTTCGCCTTCGCCGAGGCGACCGTGCCCAAGGTGACGGTGATCACCCGCAAGGCCTATGGCGGCGCTTACGACGTCATGAGCTCGAAGCATCTGCGCGGCGACGTCAACTATGCCTGGCCCTCGGCCGAGATCGCGGTGATGGGGCCCAAGGGCGCGGTCGAGATCATCTTCCGCAGCGACCTCGGCAACGCCGCCAAGATCGAGGCGCGCACCGAGGAGTATCGCGAGAAGTTCGCCAACCCCTTCGTCGCCGGCGCCCGCGGCTTCATCGACGACGTCATCATGCCGCACGGCACGCGCCGCCGCATCTGCCGCTCGCTCGCCATGCTGCGCGACAAGAAGCTGACCAACCCCTGGAAGAAGCACGCCAACATTCCGCTGTGATGCGCTGACGCCCGATGTTCAAGAAGATCCTCATCGCCAATCGCGGCGAGATCGCCTGCCGGGTGATCCGCACCGCGCGCCGCATGGGCATCAAGACGGTCGCCGTCTATTCCGACGCCGACGCCGACGCGCTGCACCGGCGCGAGGCGGACGAGGCGGTCCATATCGGCCCGCCGGCGGCGGCGGAGAGCTATCTCAGCATCGAGCGCATCCTCGAGGCCTGCCGCCGCACCGGCGCCGAAGCGGTCCATCCCGGCTACGGCTTCCTCTCGGAGAAGGCGGGTTTCGCCGAAGCGCTCGCCAAGGCCGGCATCGCCTTCATCGGCCCCGAGCCGCGCGCCATCGCCGCGATGGGCGACAAGATCGAATCGAAGAAGCTCGCCAAGGAAGCCGGCGTCTCGACCGTGCCGGGCTCGCTCGACGTCATTCCCAACGCCGACGCGGCGGTCAAGATCGCCCGCGAGGTGGGATATCCCGTGATGATCAAGGCCTCGGCCGGCGGCGGCGGCAAGGGCATGCGCATCGCGCGCAGCGACGCCGAGACGCGCGACGGCTTCCGCTCGGCCAGCAACGAGGCGCGCTCGAGCTTCGCCGACGACCGCGTCTTCATCGAGAAATATGTCGAGGAGCCGCGCCACATCGAGATCCAGGTGCTGGGCGACGCGCACGGCCATGTCATCCATCTCGGCGAGCGCGAATGCTCGATCCAGCGGCGCCACCAGAAGGTCATCGAAGAGTCGCCGAGCCCGTTCCTCGACGCCAGGACGCGCGCCGCGATGGGGGCGCAGGCGGTGGCGCTCGCCAAGGCGGTCGGCTACCGCTCCGCCGGCACGGTCGAGTTCATCGTCGACAAGGAGCGCAATTTCTATTTCCTCGAGATGAACACGCGGCTCCAGGTCGAGCATCCCGTGACCGAGATGGTCACCGGCCTCGACCTCGTCGAATGGATGATCCGCATCGCCGCCGGCGAGAGGCTCCTGCTGAAGCAGGCCGACGTGACCCTCGACGGCTGGGCGATCGAGGCGCGGCTCTACGCCGAAGATCCCTTGCGCGGCTTTCTGCCCTCGATCGGACGCCTAGTGCGCTACGCCCCGCCCGAAGGCGACGGCATCCGCGTCGACAGCGGCGTCTTCGAAGGCGCCGAGATCAGCATCCATTACGACCCGATGATCGCCAAGCTGGTGGCTTACGGCGCCAGCCGGACGGAGGCGATCCGGCGCCTCGGCGAGGCGCTCGACGCGTTCTACATCCGCGGCCTCTCGCACAACGTCGCCTTCCTCGCCGCGGTGCTGCAGAAGGAGCGCTTCGCAGCAGGAAGGCTCTCCACCGACTTCATCGCCGAGGAGTTCCCGCACGGCTTCGCCGGGGTCGAGGTCTCGGCGGACGCGCTCGACCTCGCCGTCGCCGCCGCCGCCTCGGCGCAGCGCATCATCGCCGAGAGCGAGGCGCGCATCAGCGGCCAGCTCGCCGGCCACGGGCGCATCGTGCCGGAAGCCTGGACGGTCGCGGTCGGCGGGGCGCAGCACGCGGTCATGGTGACCCGCGACGGCGCGGCGGTGACGGTGACCCGCGCCGACGGAAGGAGCCAGCGCGTGGCGACCCTATGGCAGCCGGGCCAGCCGCTCTTCCGCGCCACCATCGACGACAGGCCCCTGATCTTCCAGCTCGACCGCGACGGCATCGGCTTCCGCCTGACGCGCGCCGGCGCGAGCCTCGCGGTCAAGGTGCTGCCGCCGCGCGCCGCCGAGCTGCTCTTGCAGATGCCGGAGAAGCAGCCGCCGGACCTGTCGCGCTTCCTGCTGTCGCCGATGCCGGGCCTGCTCGTCTCGGTCGCCGTCGACGAGGGCCAGGAGGTCAAGGCCGGCGAGGAGCTCGCCGTGGTCGAGGCGATGAAGATGGAGAACGTGCTGCGCGCCGAGCGCGACGGCAAGGTGGCGAAGGTGCGCGCCAAGGCCGGCGACAGCCTCGCCGTCGACCAGGTCATCCTCGAATTCGGCTGAGGCGGCGATGGCGGCGCCGGCGCTCAGGCTCGTCATCACCGGCCGCGTCCAGGGTGTGGGCTTCCGCGCCTGGACCTGCCGCGAGGCGCGGCGCCGGGCCTTGCGCGGCTGGGTGAGGAACCGCGCCGATGGCAGCGTCGAGGCGCTGTTCATCGGCGAGGCGGCCGCGCTCGAGGCGATGGCGGAAGCGAGCTGGCGCGGCCCGCCGGTCTCCGAGGTGCGCGACGTCGCCCGCCACCCCGCCGAGGATGACGGCTCGCAAGATTTCAGCGAGCGGCCGACGGTTTAGGGCCGTTTCGAATTGCTTAGCGCAGCCAACGATCCCCTCTCCGCCGCGAAGCGGGGGAGAGGGTGGCGAGCGCGAGCGAGCCGGGTGAGGTGGGTGTCGATGGCGGAATGATCCGCGCCGCGCGGAACCACCACCTCACCCTCCCATTGCTTCGCAATGGGTCCCTCCCTCTCCCCCGCTTCGCGGCGGAGAGGGGCTTTCGGCGTTTCCGGCTCCGCCCTCCACGATTACACCACCAGCTTGCGGTAGAGATGCCAGGTGGCGTGGCCGAGCACCGGCATGACGATGATGAGCCCGAGGAAGAGCGGGATCGTGCCGATCGCCAGCCCGCCGGCGACGATGAGGCCCCAGAGCGCCATCGGCACCGGGTTCGCCACCACGGCGCCGACCGAGGTCCAGACCGCCTGGCCGAGCGTCACGTCGCGGTCGAGCAGCAGCGGGAACGACACCGTGCCGATCGCCAGCACCAGCGCCGCGAAGAGGAACCCCACGCCGACCCCGACCAGGATCAGCGCCCAGCCCGCGCCGGTGGTGAAGACCTCGCCGATGAAGTGGCTGAGCGAGGGCGGCGGCTTCAGCCCGAAGGTGGCGAAGTAGATCGCCTGCGCCACGGCGAGCCAGAGCAGGAAGATCGCCACCAGCAGCAGGCCCAGCACGGCGATCTTCCCGAAGGCGGGCGAGCCGACCACGCCGAAGGCGTTGGGCCAGGCGCTGTGGTCGCCGCGCTCGCGCCGCCGGCTCATCTCGTAAAGGCCGACGGCGGCGAAGGGGCCGACCAGGGCGAAGCCCGACGCGAGCGGGAACAGCAGCGGCACCATGCCGTGGCCGAAGGCGAGCCGGCCCAGCACCAGGCCGAGGACGGGATAGACGACGCAGAGGAAGACCACGTCGGTGCGCCAGGCGTGGAAATCGTCGAGGCCTTTGGCGAGCGCGTCGGCAAGATCCGCGGTGCCGATGCGGCGCACCGCCAGCGGCGCCAGCCGCTGCTCCTGCGTCTCGCCGATGGCGTGGCCGGCGGATTCCACCGCCCGGCCCGCGAGCCTGAGCTGATCCAGTCCCCATTCGATGGGATTGCGGATGGTCGTCGTCATGGATGCTCCTCCCGAACCGCTGGTTCGAGGGGCCGCAAGCCGCGCGTGGCAGGGCGCCCGATCCGGCCGCTAGCCACGCGAGAGCCGCGACCCGCCGTTCCCTGAAGCATACACCTGGGCACCGGCCGGCGTCCCTTTCTCATTTCGCCCGCCGGCGAAGGCGCTTGACGGGCCTCCAGACCCGGTCTATAAGTGAGTGGTCGTTCACTCACTAAAGAGCGTCCTATGCGCGACGGCACGGCGACACGCGAGCGCATCGAGCAGACGGCGATGGGCCTCTTCGTCGCCCAGGGCGTCACCGAGACCACCATCCGCGACATCGCGGCGGGCGCGGGGATCGCCGAAGGCGCGCTCTATCGCCACTACCGCGGCAAGGACGAGCTCATCCTCGTCCTTTTCTCGCGCCATTACGCGGCCTTCGCGCAGCGCCTGGACGAGCTCCAGGCGAGCCGCTTCCACACCCGCGACAAGCTCGCGGCGATGATCGAGGAGTGCTGCCGGGTCTTCGACGAGGACCCCGTGCGGTTCCGCTTCCTGCTGCTGGTCCAGCACCATTCGCTGCAGCGCGTCGACGGGCGGGACAGCCCGGTCGAAGTGGTGCGCTCGGTGCTGGCGTCCGGCATGGAGCGCGGCGAGATCCCGAAGGGCGACGCCGACCTCGCCTGCGCGCTGGTCATGGGCGTCATCATCCAGCCCGCCACCTTCAAGACTTATGGCAGGCTGCCCGGGCCGATGCGGCCGCTGGCCGGCCGCCTCGCCGCCGCCTGCTGGAACGTGCTCCAGGCCTGACCCTATCCTCCGCCCGCGAGGCTTTCGCCATGGCCGACACTCAACTTCATCTGCTCCGGGGCCGCCGCTTCCTGCCGCTCTTCATCGCCCAGTTCCTGGGGGCGGTGAACGACAATCTGCTGAAGACCGCGCTGGTGACGCTGGTCACCTACCAGGCCTTCACCGACCCGACGACGACCAGGATCGTCGTCGCCATCGCCACCGCCGTCTTCATCGCCCCCTATTTCATCGCCTCGGCGACGGCGGGCCAGCTCGCCGACAAGTTCGAGAAGGCCGGGCTGGTGCGCTACGTCAAGCTTTGGGAGATCGGCGTCATGCTGCTGGCGGCGGCGGGCTTCCGGCTCGGCGGCGGCGCCTTCATCTATTTCGAGCTCGGCGTGCTGTTCCTGCTCGGCGTCCAGGCGACCTTCTTCGGCCCGGTCAAATACGGCATCCTGCCCGACCTGCTCGCTTCCGAGGAGCTGATGGGCGGCAACGCGCTCATCGAGGCCGGGACCTTCCTCGCGATCCTCCTCGGCACCATCGCCGGCGGCCTGCTGATCCTGGCGCCTCATGGCGAGGCGATCGTCTCGGCGGCGCTCCTCCTCTTCGCGCTCGGCGGCTGGAGCGCCAGCCTCTTCATCCCGCGCGCCGGCCGCGCCGCGCCGGATCTGCGCATCAATCCCAACATCTGGGCCGAGACGATGGCGATCATCCGCTTCGCCGGCGCGCGCCGCGATCTCCGCCTCGCGATCCTCGCCATCTCCTGGTTCTGGCTGTTCGGCGCGGTCTTCCTGTCGCAGTTCCCGACCTACGCCAAGGACACGCTCGGCGCCGACGCCGGCGTCGAGACGCTGTTCCTCGCCATGTTCTCGATCGGCATCGGCGCCGGCGCGATGCTGTGCGGCAGGCTGCTGCACGGCGAGGTGAGCGCGCGGCTGGCGCCGCTCGGCGCCGTCGGCATGACGCTCTTCACCCTCGACCTCTACGGCGCGAGCGCGCGCGGCGCCGGCGGCGGCGGCGCGCTGATCGGCGTCGTCCAGTTCCTCGCCCACGCCGCGAACTGGCGGCTGCTCGCCGACCTCTTCATGATCGCGCTCTGCGGCGGCGTCTTCACCGTGCCGCTCTATGCGCTGCTGCAGGCGCGCGCCGAAGAGAGCCACCGCTCGCGCGTCGTCGCGGCGAACAACGTGCTGAACGCGCTCTTCATCGTCGCCTCCGGCGCGGTGAGCGCGGCGATGCTGAAGCTCGGCCTGTCGGTTCCCGAAATCTTTCTCGTGGTCGGCCTCTGCAATGCCGTCGCCGCGCTCGTCGTCGTGCGGCTGGTGCCGGGCGTCATCCTGAAAACGCTGCTGGCGGGCCTCTTCCGTCTCGTCTACCGCGTCGAGGTCGAGGGGCTGGAGAACTACCGCAAGGCCGGCGCGCGCGTGGTCATCGTCGCCAACCACGTCTCCTTCATCGACGGCGTGCTGCTCGCGGCCTTCCTGCCCGGCCGCCCCGCCTTCGCGATCGACCGCAGCCGCGCCGCCGCCTGGTGGATCCGGCCGTTCCTGGGGTTCGTCGACGCGGTGCCGATCGACACGACCAAGCCCTTCACCGCCAAGACGCTGATCCATGCCGTCCAGGAAGGCAGGCGCTGCGTCATCTTCCCCGAAGGGCGCATCACCGTCACCGGCGCGTTGATGAAGATCTATGAGGGGCCGGCGATGATCGCCGACAAGGCCGGGGCGACGATCCTGCCGGTGCGGCTCGACGGCCCGCAATTCACCTGGTTCTCACGCCTCAAGGGCAAGCTGCGGCGGCGCTGGTTCCCCAAGGTGACGATTTCGCTGCTGGAGCCGCACGAGATCAGCCTGCCGCCCGAGCTCAAGGGCCGCCGGCGCCGCCACGAGGTCGGCCGCCGTCTCTACGACGCGATGTCGGCGATGATCTTCACCACCGCCCATTTCGACAAGACGCTGTTCGAGGCGCTGCTCGACGCGCGGGCGGTCCATGGCGGCGGCCGCCTCGTGGTCGACGACATCGAGCGAAAGCCGCTCAGCTACGGCCGCCTCGTCGCCGGCAGCTTCGTGCTCGGCCGCCGCTTCGCGGCGCTGAGCGAGCCCGGCGAGCGGGTGGGATTGCTGCTGCCCAACGCCGCCGCCGTGGCGGCGAGCTTCTTCGCGCTGCATGTCGCCGGCGCGGTGCCGGCCATGCTCAACTACTCCGCCGGCGCCGGCAACATGCTGGCCGCCTGCCGGCTCGCGCAGATCCGCACCATCGTCACCTCGCGGCAATTCATCGAGCGCGCCCGGCTCGACGCGGCGCTGGCGACGCTCGCCGAGGGGCGGCGCATCCTCTATCTCGAGGATCTCCGCGGCGCGATCGGCACGATCGAGCGGCTTGCCGGCCTCGTGCGCGCCCGCTTCGCGCGCCTCCTCTATCGCCGGCGCCGCGTCAAGCCGCACGACCCCGCAGTCGTGCTCTTCACCTCGGGCTCGGAAGGCACGCCCAAGGGCGTCGTGCTCAGCCACGCCAACATCCTCGCCAACTGCCGCCAGATCGCGGCGCGCGTCGATTTCTCGCCGAGCGACATGGTGCTGAACGCGCTGCCGCTGTTCCACTCC
>JASHTP010000245.1 GCA_030040495.1 Alphaproteobacteria bacterium | reverse complement strand
GGGCATCGCCGAGCTGCCGGCGGCGCTCGTCCCGGGCAGCGCCGACGCCGCTTATGCGGTGCAGGAGCTGACGGCGCCGCAGCTCGGCCGCATCGTCGGCTGGAAGGTGGGCGCGGCGGACCCGGCGGCGGAGCCCAATTGCGCGCCGCTCTTCGCCGACCTCGTCGCGCCGAGCCCGGCGCGGTTTCCCGCCCAGCGCTTCCCCCTCGGCGGCATCGAGGGCGAGCTCGCCTTCCGCTTCGGCGAGGCCTTGCCGCCGCGGCCCTCGCCCTATGGCGAGGACGAGGTGTGGCGGGCGGTCGCGACGCTCCATCCCGCGATCGAGCTGGTGCAGTCGCGCTTCGCCGATCTCCGCGCCCAGCACAAGCTGGCGCTGCTCGCCGACAACCAGGCGAACGGCGCCTTCTGCTACGGCGCCGGCGTGGCGGCGTGGCGCGAGGTGGATTTCCTGCGCCAGCCGGCGAGCCTCGCCATCGACGGCGCCACGGTGGCGAGCGCGGTCGGCGGCAATGCCGCCGGCCATCCGCGCCGGCTGCTCGCCTGGCTCGCCAACCATCTCTCGCGCCGCGGGCGGGGCATCGCCGCCGACGACATCGTGACGACGGGGACGCACACCGGCCTCGTCTTCGCCGCGCCGGGCGCTACGGCGAGGGTGCAGTTTCCCGGCATCGGCGAGGCCAGCCTGACGCTTGCCGCGTGAGCGGGCACGAGCGCATTTGTCGCGTGTTCGCGGCGAAGTTAACAAATGCCTAACCAGTCTTTAACGAAGTACTATTATGGGCAAGTGGCCGAGACGCTGCGCCCGGCCGGTTCCTCGGGCGCATGCGGCGGCGGGGGAACGTTTTTGCGGAAGAGCGCGTGCGACGCCAGACCGTAGCGATCGTCGACGACAGGATCACCAATCTCAAGATCCTCGAACGACTCGCCGCCTCGCTCGACGACCGCGTCGAGGTGCGGACGTTCGATCACCCGCAACGCGCGCTCGACCTGGCCGCGCGCGAGCCGCCCGACCTGGTCATCACCGACTTCAAGATGCCGGACCTCGACGGCGCCGAGTTCATCCGCCGCTTCCGCGCGGTGCCGTCCTGCGCCGACGTGCCGGTGATGGTGATCACCGCCTACGAGGACCGCGATCTGCGCTACCAGGCGCTCGAGGCGGGCGCCACCGACTTCCTGCTGAGCCCGGTCGACCATCACGAGTTCCGCGTGCGCTCGCGCAACCTGCTGATGCTCCGCCGCCAGCAGCTGCTGCTCAAGGAGCGCGCCTCCTCGCTCGAGGAGCAGATCGCGGTCGAGGAGCAGCGGCACCGCGACGCGCTGCGCCACAGCCACGAGCTCCTGATGCGCGTCATCGACGCGGTGCCGGTGCTGGTGAGCGCTACCGACAATGAAGGCCGCTATGTCTTCGTCAACGATTTCTACGCCCGCCATATCGGCCGGCCGGTGGCGTCCATCGTCGGCCTGACGCCGGTGGCGGTCGCCGATTCGCCGGAGACGCGCACCGCCGCCGAGCGCGACCGGCGCATCATCGCCGGGCTCGACCCGCCGGGCTCCTTCGAAGAGGCAATCGTGCTGCCCTCCGGCGAGAGCCGGGTGCTGCTCACCACCAAGGCGCTGCTCCGCGACCATGACGACCGCCCGTCGCTGGTGGTCACCGCCTCGCTCGACATCACCGACCGCAAGGAGGCGGAGCTCGCCCTGGTCGCCGCCAAGGAGGAGGCGGAGCTGGCGAGCCGCAGCAAGACCGAGTTCCTCGCCAACATGAGCCACGAGCTGCGCACGCCGTTGAACGCCATCATCGGCTTCTCCCAAGTGATGGCCGACGAGGTTCTGGGACCGCTGGGCAGCGCGCGCTACGCCGGCTACGCCCGCGACATCGCCTCCTCGGCGCAGCATCTCCTCGGCATCATCAGCGACATCCTCGACGTCTCCAAGCTCGAGGCCGGCAAGGTCGAGCTCGACGACGACGAGATCGACCTTGCCCAGATGTCGCGCGACATCCTGCATCTCGTGGTCGAGCGCGCGCGTGCGCTCGACATCGCCCTCGAGGTCGAGATCGAGCCCGAGCTGCCGCGGCTGCGCGCCGACGCGCTCAAGCTCAAGCAGGTGCTGCTCAACCTCATCACCAACGCGATCAAGTTCAGCCATCCCGGCGGCCGCGTGCTGATCCGCAGCCGCATGGCGGAGGGCGGCATGCATATCGACGTCGTCGACCGCGGCATCGGCATGGACCCGGCCGAGATCGAGACCGCGGTCACCCGCTTCGGCCAGGTGGCGAGCACCTGGAACCGCAAGCATCCCGGCACCGGCCTGGGATTGCCGCTCGCCATCGGCCTGGTCGAGCTGCATGGCGGCCGCATCCTCATCGCCAGCGAGAAGGGCATCGGCACCACGGTCACCGTCTGCCTGCCGCCGAGCCGCATCCTGCCGCACGGCGCCGCCATTAACGCGTGAACAACCCCTGCTCCCTACAATTAGGACGAATCCTACATGTCGTCGTCCTATGGGTTAGGAACATCTAGGTATAGATTTTTTTATTAACCATTGGCACTATCTCCTGCGGCCGTCGCAGCTCTCGGAGAGTCCGCCCGGCCGACATCCTGCGCCGACGCGGCGCAGCGAGGGGGAGGGCCGTACCGGCCGCATGAGAAGACCCAAGAGGGCGAGCAGCGAAGCCGGCATCGGGCTGGCCAATCGCAAGGCGCGCATCGTCGCGGTGGCGCTCGCCATCTATGCCGGCGCGGTGCCGCTGGTCTTCTCGGCGCTGCTGGAGACGAGGCTGCCGGTCGACCTGCCGCCGCTGGCGGGAACGCTGGCGCTGGCCATCGTCATGCTCGGCCCGGGCATCGCCGCGGTGGCGGCGGCGCTGCGCGGCCCCGA
>JASHTP010000019.1 GCA_030040495.1 Alphaproteobacteria bacterium | reverse complement strand
TCCTTGCCGCGGACTTCCTCGATCTCGGCCATGATGCACCTCCCGCGCCATGCTAGCGCCGGCCAGCATCGCGGTCACGGGCGCTTGCGGTTGCCGAGGAGAAGAGGAGCGATGAGGCGGTCGAGGGCGATGGGGCCGGGCCCGCGGGTGAGGATGAAGAGCAGGAAGGAGGCCCAGGTGAGATGCTCGATCCAGTCCTCGGGATAGACGAAGGTCTCGATGACGAAGGTCATGCCGAGCATGGGCAGCGTCGCGAGCCTGGTGGCGAGCCCGAGCACGAGCAGCACCGGGCAGGTGAGCTCGACCGAGGCGGCGAGCGTCGCGGCGAGCTCCGGCGGCAGCACCGGGACCTTGTACTCGTCGCGGAAGAGCACGACGGTGGTCTGCCAGCTGGCGATCTTGGTGAGGCCGGAGTTCCAGAACACCGCGGCGATGCTGAAGCGGAAGAGGAGCTGGAGCAGCGCCAGCGGAAAGCGCCCGAGCGCGGCGAGCAGCGCGGCGAGGCGGTCGCGCCAGGAGAGCGGGGCGGCAAGGGCGTGCTCGGTCATGGCACTGTCTCCGCGGCGGGGGGAGCGAGCGCGACGCCGGCGACGGCGCCGTCGTGGAAGAGCCGGGCAAGGGCGGCGGCGAGATCGAATTCGGGATCGGCGATGAGCGCGGCGATGGCGGCTTCTTCGAGAGTGCCGCCTTGGGCGAGCGCGGCGCGGAAGGCGAAGGCGGGGGCGTCGAGGGCGCGCATCGCCACCTCGTTGTCGCTGCGGCCGATTTCGAGCCGGACGCCGCCCTGGGCGAGATCGATCGGCGCCATGTCGCTCGCGGCGCCGCGGTTGGCGCGCCAGATGCGATCGACCGGCCAGGGCGAGGCGAGGAATCCCCAGGCGGGATGGAGGCGCAGAAGCAGGCGGGGCGTGTCCGCGGGGGCGACGCCGGCCAGCGCCTCGGCGGCGAGCGGCGCCGCGTCGGCGGCGGTGGCGGCGCGGGCCATCAGCCATTCCAGCCGCGCCACGTCGGCGAGATAGGCGAGGTCGCGGCAGGGCGGAAACTCGGCGAGGAAGTCGGCGAAGCCCTCGCCATACTCGGCCAGCACGGCGCGGCGAGGCGGGTGGCGGCGGACGAATTCGTGCGCGGCATAGGCGAAGAAGCGCGCATCGACGAGGCGGCAAACGGCGGGGAAGGACTCGGCGAGCACCGCACCGAGCGAGGCGAAGAGGTTGTTGCGGTGGATGTCGAGCCGCGCGCCGCCCTCTTCGACGAGACCGGCGAGCGCGCTCTCGTCTTCCTCGAGAAGGGCGCGGCGGAACGCCGCCTGCAATTCAGCGAGCGCCGGCATGGTCGCCCAGCGTGGCCGCGGCGGCGCGCTCGGCCTTGCGCGCCTCTTCCAGCAGCACCGGAAGATCCGGCAGGTTCTTGTCCCATTCGACGAGCGTCGCCACCAGGCCGAAGCGGCGGAGCGCGGCGCCGTAGAGCGCCCAGACCTCGGGCGCGACCGGCGCGCCGTGATCGTCGATCAGCAGCGCCTCGCCGTCGCGCATCACCGCGGCGTGGCCGGCGAGATGGATCTCGCCCACCGCGCCTGCCGGCAGCGCCTCGAGATAGGCCATGGCGTCGAATCCCAGATTGCGCGCGCTGACGAAGATGTTGTTGACGTCGCACAGCAGGCCGCAGCCGGTGCGCCGCACCAGCTCGGCCAGGAACTGCGGCTCGGGGATGGTCGAATGGCGGAAGCGCAGATAGCGCGACGGGTTCTCCAGCAGCAGCGCCCGGCGGAGCGCCTCCTGCGCGCGCTCGAGGTTCGCCGCGACGACGGCAAGCGTCTCCTCGGTGTAGGGCAGCGGCAGGAGGTCGTTGAGATAGGCGCCGGAGGCGACGCTCCAGGAGAGATGCTCGGAGACGCGCGCCGGCTCGAAGCGCTCGACCAGCCGTCGCAGCCGCGCCAGATGCGCCGCGTCGACGCCCTCGGCGCTGCCCAGCGACAAGCCCACCCCGTGCAGGCTCAGGGCATGGTCGCGGCGCACCCGCTCGAGCTGCGCCGGCGCGGCGCCGCCGCCCATGTAGTTCTCGGCATGCACCTCGAACCAGCCGATGGCGGGGCGGGCGGCGATGATCTCCGCCAGGTGCGGCGCGCGCAGACCGATCCCCATCAAAGCGGGGATCGCCTGCCGGCCGTCTCTAGGGATCATCGCCGCCTCCGCCGCTTCGCCTCAGGCCTTGGGCGTGAGGCTGCCGCCCTGGATCTTGCTGCAGGTGCCCACCGGCACGAAGATCCAGGATTTCGGGTCCATCGCCTGATGCGCCTCGCCGGCGCAGGAATGGCTGTTCGACGCGGCGCAGTCGTTCTTGCCCGCCGCGTTGACGCCATAGCACTTCTCCGCCTGGAAGCTCGGCGCCGGCGCCGGGCCGGCCTTGGCGAGAAGCGGCAGCGCGACGGTGGCGGCGACGGCGGAGGCGACGAGGAAGCCGGTCTTGCTCAGGATGTGCATTGACTCTCTCCCGCTGGGATTGGCTCGATCGCGGATCGTGGCCGGCATGCCGGCCTTCCGCATCACCCTGTTCGCCGCTCCGCCTCTGCGGTTACACTATGCGCCGAAGTTTTTTTCCGGGCGAGGCCGGCGCGTGGGCGGCGAAACGGCATCCGATCGGGATTGGTCGCGGCTCATGGAAGCGGCGCAGGATGGCGACCGCGCCGCCTACGAGCGGCTGCTGCGCGACATCGTGCCGTTCCTGCGCGCCGTCGTGCGGCCGCAGCACAGCGCCCCCGACCGCATCGAGGAGGTGGTCCAGGAGGTGCTGCTCACCATCCATCGCGTGCGCCACACCTACGATCCCGCGCGGCCGATCCGGCCCTGGCTCGCCGCCATCGCGCGGCGGCGCTCGATCGACCTGCTGCGCCGGCGCGCCCGCACCGCGGCGCACGAGGTGTTCGACGACACCGCCTATGAAACCTTTGCCGACCCTGGCGCGAACCGGTCGTTGGAGGTGTCGGCGGCGACCGAAGGGCTGGGCGAGGCGATCGCCGGGCTCACGCCGCCGCAGCGCGAGGCGATCGAGCTGCTGAAGCTCAAGGAGCTCAGCCTCGCCGAAGCCTCGAGCCTGAGCGGCAAGTCGATCGCGGCGCTCAAGGTCAATGTCCACCGCGCGATCAAGGCGCTGCGACAGCGGCTCAACGGAGGCGAGCGATGAGCGGCGAGACGGAACGGCTGATCGGGCGGCTCGCCGCCGCGGCGGAGCCGGTGCGCCGCCTGCGGCCGCCGCTGCTGCGCGCGGCGCTCTGGCTCACCTCGGTCGCCGCCTTGCTGTCGGTGGCGATCCTGCTCTTCGCCGACCTCCACGTCTTCGCCGTCCGCGCCGCCAGCCGCAAGCTCGATATCGAGCTCGCCGGCACGCTGCTGACCGGCATCCTCGCCGTCATCGCCGCCTTCGAGCTGAGCCTGCCCGACCGCTCGCGCGCCTGGGCGCTGCTGCCGCTGCCGACCTTGGCGCTGTGGATCCTGGCCAGCGGCTACAGCTGCTGGCGTCACTGGCTCGCCTATGGCCCCGACGGCTGGGTCATCGGCGAGAGCGCCAACTGCTTCCGCTTCATCATCGGCGTCAGCGTGCCGCTGGCGGTGAGCCTGATCGTGCTGCTGCGCCGCGCCCGGCCGCTGGCGCCGGTGCGCGTCGCCGCCATGGGCGGGCTCGGCGTCGCCGCCATCGCCGCCTTCGCCTTGCAGTTCTTCCACCCCTTCGACGTCACCTTCATGGATCTCGGCGTCCATGCGGCGGCGGTGACGATCGTGGTGGCGGCGGTGGCGGGCGCCGAGCGCGCGGCGGAGCGGCGGCGGGAGCGGGCTAGATAAGCCGCGCTCCGAGCGCTAAGCTGCATTGCAATAGTGCGTCCTTCGACAGGCTCAGGATGAGGACGATTCTTTGCGGCATCTGCCCGATGCCGTTCTCGCTCCCCCTCATCCTGAGCTTGTCGAAGGACGCCCGCT
>JASHTP010000018.1 GCA_030040495.1 Alphaproteobacteria bacterium | reverse complement strand
GCTGATATGGCCGGCGCCGTAATAGCCGCCGGCGATGCTGAGCAGCAGCGCGGCGATCGTCACCGCCGCGGCGTGGCGGCGGCTCAGCTCGACGAGGCCGGTGATCAGCCGGAGCATGCCGCCCTCAGGCCGCCGCTCGACGGCGACCGCGCCGCGAGCACGACACCGAGGAAGCCGAAGATGTCGAGCCGCAGCCCCATCGCTCAGGGGGTGACGACGAAGGGGATGTCGCCGCGCGCGATCCGGCCGTCGACCCCGAGCACCTGCCAGTGCAGGCGGTAGCGTCCGGGCTCGAGCCCGGCGAGCCGCGTGACTAGGCTGTCCGGGTTGGCGGACGCGTCGAGCGGCAGGGTGACCGACGTGCCGTCGGGAGCGATGAGACTGAGGCGCGAGCGCCCGCGATCGATGCGGCTGTTGAAGCGCAGCAGGACCGGCGCGCTGCCGCCGGCGAGCACGTCGCCGCGGGCCGGGGTGGAGAAGAGGACGATGGCGTGAGCGGCCGCAGGCAATGACGGGAGCGCCGTCGAGGCCAGGATCAGGGCAGCGGCGAGCCCGCGCGAGGCGGAGAAGGGCATGGCCCCCCTTTATCCCGGACGGGTTGGCCAGGCGCAAGCCCTCCCGGGAGCGGGTCGGCGGTGCGGCGGATTGACGCTGGTGGAGCCGGCCTATAGCCTCGCGCCAGGACGCCCTGAAACAGCGGGGCGGAGCCATGTCGGGGAGCAGCGCGGGGGCAATGGGCGGGATCGGCCTGGCGACCGCGGGCGAGGTGCGCCCGGTGCGACCCGTCGCGGCGCAGCCGGTGATCGCGGTGCGGCGCCTCGGCAAGTCCTACGGCACCGCGCGCGCGCCGGTGGTGGCGCTCGAGGACATCGACTTCGCCGTCGCCGAGGGCGAGTTCGTTGCCATCCTGGGTCCTTCCGGCTGCGGCAAGTCGACCCTGCTCAAGATCCTCGCCGGCCTGCTGCCGGCGACGAGCGGCGAGGCGAGCTTGCGTGGCACGCCCATCGCCGGGCCGCGCCGCGACATCGGCGTCGTCTTCCAGTCGCCGGTGCTCTTCCCCTGGCGCAGCGTCCTCCACAACGTGCTGCTGCCGGCCGACGTCCAGCGCCTCGACCGGGCCGAGCACGAGCGCATCGCGCTCGCCCTGCTGTCGCTCGTCGGTCTCGGCGGCTTCGAACACCGGTACCCCTGGGAGCTTTCCGGCGGCATGCAGCAGCGCGTCGCCATCGTGCGCGCCCTCGTCCACGATCCGGCGCTGCTGCTGATGGACGAGCCCTTCGGCGCGCTCGCCGCGATGACGCGCGAGCAGATGAATCTGGAGCTGCAGCGCATCTGGCTGGAGCGGCGCAAGACGGTGGTGTTCATCACGCACTCGATCCCCGAGGCCGTGTTCCTCGCCGACCGCGTCCTGGTGATGACGCCGCGCCCCGGCCGGATCGCCGAGACGGTCGCGGTCGGGCTGCCGCGGCCGCGCTCGCTCGACGCCATGAACACGCCCGAGTTCGGCGAGCTGGTGCGGCGGATCCGCGCGCATTTCAGCGCCCAGGGAGGGGTCGACCTGTGAGCTTCGGCAACCCTGTCCTGCGCATCTTGCTGCTGCTGGCCTTTCTCGCGGCCTGGGAAGCGGCAGTGCGGCTCTTCGCCGTTCCCGTCTTCATCCTGCCGGCGCCGAGCGGCATCGCCGTCGCCCTCTACCGCGGCGTGGTCAGCATGGTCTATGTCGACAATCTCTGGATCACCCTGCTCGAGACCGCGCTCGGCTTCGCCCTCGGCATCGCGCTCGCCTTCGCGCTCGGCACTCTGGTCGCGCTGAGCCGGCGCACGGAATACTATCTCTATCCCTTCATCGTCATGTTCCAGTCGCTGCCGAAAGTGGCACTGGCGCCGCTCATCGTCGTCTGGTTCGGGCTGGGCCTCACCTCCAAGGTGGTCAACGCGGCGCTCATCGCCTTCTTCCCGCTGATGGTCAACACCATCGTGGGATTGCGCTCTGCCGACGAGGATCGCGTCAACCTGATGCGCTCGCTCGACGCCAGCGAGCGCCAGATCTTCTGGATGCTGCGCCTGCCCGGCGCGCTGCCCTTCATCATGGCCGGCCTGGAAGTGGCGATGATCTTCGCGCTCATCGGCGCCATCGTCGCCGAGTTCGTCGGCGCCACCGCCGGGCTCGGCATGCTGATCCAGACGCTCAATTTCAGCGCCGACGTGGCCGGGGTCTTCTCGATCCTGCTGATCCTGTCGGTGCTGGGGCTGCTGCTCAATCAAATCATCCTGCTGATGCGCCGCCGCGTCCTGTTCTGGGATCCGTCGGTCAAGACCTCGGCAACGGAGGATGTGGGGAAGGGGGCTCGCCTATGAGGAAATCGCTTGCCATCGCCGTTGCCGTGCTGCTGCTGGCCGCCAGCGGCGGCGCGGCGCAGGCGGAGACCAAGCTGCGCATCGGCTGGTGCGCCAAGACCGTGACCTCCGCCGCGTCGCCCTTCGCCATCGCCAACAAGATGGGCTGGTTCAAGGCGGCCGGCTTCGAGGTCGAGCTGGTGCCGCTGCCGGGGTCGACCGACTGCGTCAAATATGTCGGCACCGGCGAGCTGCGCTACTCGCTGCCGTCGGTCGAGCCGCTGGCGTCGTTCCGGCCGCAGGGCCTGCTCGCCAAGGTCTTCTATACCGCCTATCAGGGCAACATCTACGGCCTCGCCGTCGCCGCCGACAGCCCGATCCGGACGCTGACCAAGGACTCGATCAAAGGCAAGCGGATCGGCGTGCAGTCGATGGCCTCGGCGGGCCTGCCCGTGGCGCGCGCGCTCGTCGCCAGCCTCGGGCTCGATCCCGCGAGCGACGTCAACATCGTCGTCATCGGCGAGGGCGCGCAGGCGGCGGCGCTGCTGCGCGCCAAGCAGGTCGACCTGCTCAGCCTCTACGACGTGCAATATGCGCTGATCGACAATGCCGGGGTGCCGGTGCGGCGGCTCCCGGCCGACGCGATCGACCGCTTTCCCTCGAACGGCTTCATCGCCCTCGACGAGACGCTGAGGACCCATCGTGCCGAGGCGGTGGCGCTGGCGCAGGGCTACGCCATGGGCACGATCTTCGCCATCAACAATCCCGAAGCGGCGGTGCGCATCCTGTGGGAGGTCTTCCCGCAGACCAGAGCGACCGGCAAGTCGGAGGAGCAGGCGCTCAGGGACGATGTGAAGACGCTCGAGGCGCGCATCGTCAACTGGCGGCTGGAGAAGGCCGGCGTCAAGCGCTGGGGCGAGAATTCCCAGGCAAACTACGAAGCTTATCTTGACTTCCTGCTGAAGGAGGGTGTCATCAAGACGCCGGTCAAAGCCGCCGACGTCACCACCAATGATCTCCTTCCCGAGATCGACGCGTTCGACCCGCAGAAGCTCGCCGCCCGGGCCCAGGCCTATATCTACGCGGCGAAGTAGGCGCGGCGATGAGGATTGCGGTCTTCGGCGGCGGCGCGATCGGCGGCTATCTCGCGGCGAAGCTCGTCGCCGCCGGCCACGAGGTCGCCGTGGTGGCGCGCGGGCCGCATCTCGCGGCGATGCGCGAGCGCGGCCTCAGGCTCGAGGAGCGCGGCGCGGTCCGGTTGCTGCCGGTGCGCGCCAGCGACCGCGCCGAAGAGCTCGGCGTCCAGGACCTCGTCGTCATCGCCGCCAAGGCGCATGCGATG
>JASHTP010000244.1 GCA_030040495.1 Alphaproteobacteria bacterium | reverse complement strand
GGCGGCTCATGGTCGGCCATCTCCTGCAATACCATCCGGCCTTCATCCGGCTCCGGGAGCTGGTGCGCGACGGCGCGCTCGGGCGGCTGCAATACATCTATTCCAACCGGCTCAATCTCGGCAAAGTCCGGCGCGAAGAGGATATACGTTCAGCTTTACCCGTTACGGGCTCATCCACGGCAAGGTGGTCAGCGTGTCGCAGGACGCGATCGCGCGCGACAAGCCGCAGGACGCGCAACACGCCGCGGACGGCGCCGGGCTCGGCGACAGCAGCGAGCCCAAAGGGCAGGAGCTGGCCTATGCGGCGCGCGTCTCGCTCGACCGCACCACCATGCAGGTCGAGAACAAGACGGTCCGGCTGACCCCGGGCATGGCGGTGACCGTCGAGATCAAGACCGGCTCGCGCCGCGTCATCAGCTATCTGCTTTCGCCGGTGCTGCGCTCCAAGCAGGCGGCTTTCCGGGAGCGCTGAGCGTCGCGCTCCGCGGGCGAGGTCAAAAGCCCGGCCTTGCGTCCGCCAGCTTCATCGGCGCGACCGACGCCTGGTCGAAGACGGGGTCCCGGTCCCCTGCGGCAGCCGGGCCGGTCGCCGGCGGGATATCCCGAGGGGCTGGCCGGGGAATTTTCGGCCATCCGGCAGCGCGATTCACCAGTTCCCCATATTTCCCTTGTAAATGAAGGCCGTTCTGCGGCATGGACCGGCCCGCCGATCTTTTCTATCTTCCCGCGCACTGATTCAGGAGATACGCTTTTGGACCGTCTCGACGAGCTTGAATCGCAATCGATTTTCATCCTGCGGGAAGCGGTGAACCGGCTGAACCCGCTCGCCATGCTGTGGTCGGTGGGCAAGGATTCGAACGTCCTGCTGTGGCTTGCGCGCAAGGCCTTCTTCGGCCGCGTGCCGTTCCCGGTGATCCTGCTCGACACCGGCAACGAATTCCCCGAGGTCTATGCCTTTCGCGACCGGCTCATCCGCGAGTGGAACCTGAGCTACATCGATGCGGTCTGCCCCGGCGTCGAGGAGACCGACCCGTCGCTGCCGCCGAAGTCGCGGGCGGCGGCGCGCAAGACGCTCGGCCTGAAGCGGATCATCGCGGCGCGCGGGCTGCGCGGCGTCATCCTCGGCATCCGCCGCGACGAGCAGGCGATCCGCGGCAAGGAGCGCATCATGAGCCCGCGCGACGCCGCCGGCGGCTGGGACGTGAAGCATCAGCCGGCGGAGTTCTGGGACCAGTACAATGCCGAGCCGCCGCCGGGCGGCCATGTGCGCGTCCATCCGCTGCTCGCCTGGACCGAGCTCGACGTCTGGCGCTACATCGAGCGCGAGGGGATGCCGGTGGTGCCGCTCTATTTCGCCCGCGAAGGAAAGCGCTTCCGCTCGCTCGGCGAGAAGGACATCACCTTCCCCATCCTCTCCGAGGCGGCGAGCGTGCGCGAGATCATCCTCGAGCTCGAGGCCTCGCGCGCCCCCGAGCGGGCCGGGCGCGCCATGGACCATGAGAGCGAGGACGCCTTCGAGCGGCTGCGCGCCCAGGGTTACATGTGATGGCCGCGCCGCCGCTGAAGCTGGTCGTCGTCGGGCATGTGGATCACGGCAAATCGACCCTGATCGGCCGCCTGCTGCACGAGGCCGGCGCGCTGCCGGAAGGCAAGGTCGAGGAGCTGCGGCGGGTGAGCGAGCGCCGCGGCGTGCCGCTCGAATGGTCCTTCACCCTCGACTCGCTGCAGGCCGAGCGCGACCAGGCGGTGACCATCGACACGACGCGCTTCTGGCTGACGCTCGGCGGGCGCGACTTCGTCATCATCGACGCGCCGGGCCACCGCGAATTCCTCGCCAACATGGTGAGCGGCGCGGCCGAGGCCGACGCGGCGCTGCTGGTGATCGACGCCGCCGAGGGCTTCGGCGACCAGACGCGGCGGCATGCCTATCTGCTTCGGCTCCTCGGGCTCGAGCAGGTCGCCGTCGTCGTCAACAAGATCGACCTGGTGGGCTTCGCCGAGGAGCGCTTCCGCGCGCTCGAGCACGAGGCGCGCGGCTTCCTCGCCGGGCTCGGCCTCATGCCGCGCGTGGTGGTGCCGCTTTCCGCCCGGCACGGCGACAATCTCATGGCCCCCAGCGCGAACCTTCCCTGGTACCGCGGCCCGACCCTGCTCCAGGTGCTGACCGGGTTCGGCGTCCCCGGGCCGGCCGAGGCGGCGCCGTTGCGGCTCCCCATCCAGGACGTCTATCGCTACGACGATCAGCGCATCCTGGTGGGCCGCATCGAGACCGGCCGGCTCCGGCGCGGCGACACGCTGCTCTTCTCGCCCTCCAACAAGCTGGCGCAGATCAAGGCGATCGAGGCCTGGCCCGGCCCGCCGCCGGAAGAAGCCGCGGCGGGACGCTCGGTCGGGCTCACTCTCGACCGCCCGATCTTCCTCGAGCGCGGCGAGGTGGCGAGCCATATCGAAAGCGCGCCGCTGCTCTCCAACCGCTTCGGCGCGACGCTCTTCTGGCTCGGCGACGAGCCGCTGGTCGCCGGCCGCCAGCTCCGCTTGCGGCTCGGCACCGCCGAGTATCCGGTGCTCGTCGAGCGCATCGAGCGGGTGATCGACACCGACAGCCTGGCGTCGCTCGCCGGCGAGGCGGTCGAGCGCGACCAGGTGGCGGAAGTGGTGCTGCGCAGCCCGGCGGTGCTGGCGCTCGACGACCATGCGCAGCTGCCGCGCAGCGGGCGGTTCGTGCTGCGCGACCGCGGCGCGACCCTGGGCGGCGGCCTGGTGTCGCTGCGCGGCATCGCCGACCAGCGCCGCCCGGCGAACGTCCCGGACCGGCACCTGACGGTGGTCGCGCACAAGGTGACGCAGGCGGCGCGCGCGGTGCGCTTCGGCCACAAGGCCGGCGTGCTCTGGCTCACCGGCCTCTCCGGCTCCGGCAAATCGACCTTGGCCATGGCGGTGGAGCAGCATCTGTTCCGCCGCGGCTATGCCGTCTACGTCCTCGACGGCGACAACATCCGCAGCGGCCTCAGCGCCAATCTCGGCTTCTCGCCCGAGGATCGCGTCGAGAACATCCGCCGCGTCGGCGAGGTGGCGGCGCTCTTCGCCGATGCCGGGTTCCTCTGCATCACCGCCTTCATCTCGCCCTACCGCACCGACCGCGCGCGGGCGCGCGCGGCGACGACCCCCGGCGCCTTCCACGAGATCTATGTCAGCGCCGACCTCGCCACCTGCGAGCAGCGCGATCCCAAAGGGCTCTATCGCCGGGCGCGCGCCGGCGAGATCGCCGAGTTCACCGGCGTCTCCGCCCCTTATGAGCCGCCCGAAGCGCCGTCGCTGGTGGTCGACACGGCGTCCCAGCCGCTCGAGCGCTGCATCGAGCAGATCCTCGACTATGTCGCGCAGCAATTCGCGCTCGGGGAGAGCGGATGAGGGCGGCGTTGGGGTTCTCCTTGATTAATCGCCGGTGAGCCGGTAGACCCTGCGGCCACGTCCCCGTCGTCTAGAGGCCTAGGACATCGCCCTTTCACGGCGGTAACACGGGTTCGAATCCCGTCGGGGACGCCATTCTGCGCCAGAGCACGTGATAGCGGCGGTCAAGACCGCAGTCGGCCGAACTGTTCCCGGGGGAAGAGCCGGCTGGCCACCGGATGATACTTCGATCATAGCGGCGCCGACCTCTCACGGGTGCCAGGTCGCCATGTGCGCCGCGTGCGCCGGCCCGTAGGCGCCGGGACCGAAGAACCGGTCGTAGTAGTCGGGGTCGATGTGATGAGCCTGCATCGCCCACATCAGATGCATCGCGTCGGCGCCGCCGGGAAAGCGGCCGTAAGTGTCGTGGATGTAATTGCAGATCGCCTTGGTGCAGGCGAGCCCTTCCGCGCTGATCCGGATCGTGCCGGCGCGATGCTCCGCCTCCGGCATGCGGTGCGGCACCGGCCCCGCTTCCTCGCTGCCGCGTGACGGCGGCGCAAGCACGG
>JASHTP010000243.1 GCA_030040495.1 Alphaproteobacteria bacterium | reverse complement strand
CGGATCGGCGGGCGGGTCTGGGCGATCTGCTCGGCGTCGATGCCGGTGGCGACCACCGAGATGCGCATCCTGCCCTCGAGCTTCTCGTCGAAGGTCGAGCCGAAGATGATATTGGCGTCGGGATCGACCTCCTCGCGGATGCGGTTCGCCGCCTCGTCGACCTCGAAGAGGGTCATGTCGAGGCCGCCGGTGATGTTGATCAGCACGCCGCGCGCGCCCTTCATCGAGACGTCCTCGAGCAGCGGGTTCGAGATCGCCGCCTCGGCCGCGTCGATGGCGCGCCGGTCGCCCTCGGCCTCGCCGGTGCCCATCATCGCCTTGCCCATCTCGCTCATCACCGCGCGGATGTCGGCGAAGTCGAGATTGATCAGGCCCGGCATCACCATCAGGTCGGTGACCCCGCGCACACCCGAATGCAGCACGTCGTCGGCCATCTTGAAGGCGTCGGCGAAGGTGGTGCGCTCGTTTGCCACCCGGAACAGGTTCTGGTTCGGGATGATGATGAGCGTGTCGACGAACTTCTGCAGCTCGAGGATGCCGGCCTCGGCGAGCCGCATGCGGTTGTTGCCCTCGAACTGGAAGGGCTTGGTGACGACGCCGACGGTGAGGATGCCGGCCTCGCGCGCGGCGCGGGCGATGACCGGGGCGGCGCCGGTGCCGGTGCCGCCGCCCATGCCGGCGGTGATGAACACCATGTTGGAGCCCTTGAGCGACGCCATGATCTCTTCCAGCGTCTCTTCGGCGGCGATGCGCCCGACGTCGGGCCGCGAGCCCGCGCCGAGCCCGCGCGTCACGCCGACGCCGAGCTGGATCTTGCGCTCGGCCAGCGACTGCCGCATCGCCTGCGCGTCGGTGTTGCAGACGACGAACTCGCAGCCGATGAGCTTCGAGCGGATCATGTTGTTGACCGCGTTGCCGCCGGCGCCGCCGACGCCGACCACGGTGATGCGCGGCTTCAGCTCCTGCTCTTCCTTGGGAATGCTCAGATTGATGGTCATAAGTCCCTCCGACCTGTTCGGCGTAAGTGGATGTTCCTGCGGCTCATCAAAAATTCTCCCGGATCCAGTGGCCGAAGCGGTGCAGCACCCCGCCCGGCTCCTCGGTCAGCGCGCGCCCCCGCCGCGGCGTTTCCGCGCGCTCGGAAAGGGCGAAATGGACGAGACCGGCCGAAGTGGCGAAGGCCGGGCCGCCCGTCGCCTCGGCCAGCCCTTCGAGGCGAAGCGGCCGGCCGATGCGAATCTGCTTGTCAAGGATGAGACCGGCGAGCTCGCGCGTGCCCGGGAGCTGCGAGGCGCCCCCGGTGAGCACGACGCGGCGGCCGGCGATCTTGTCGAAGCCGCTCTGCTCGAGCCGGTCGCGCACCAGCTCGAAGGTCTCTTCGAGCCGCGGCGAGATGATGCCGACGAGCAGCGACTTCGGCACGTGGTTGGCGTGCGCCTCGTCCTCTTCGCCGACCTGCGGCACGGTGATCATCTCGCGCTCGTCGGCGGAGGAGGCGATGGCGCTGCCATAGAGCGTCTTCATCCGCTCGGCGTGGGCGAGCGGCGTCGAGAGGCCGCGGGCGATGTCGTTGGTCACGTGGCCGCCGCCCACCGGCACGGTGTCGGTGAAGACGAGGTTGCCGTCGAAGAACACGGCGATGGTGGTGGTGCCGCCGCCCATGTCGATGACGGTGACGCCGAGCTCGGTCTCGTCGCCGACCAGCGCGGCGAGGCCGGCGGCGTAGGGGCTCACCACCACGGCGGCGATCTCGAGATGGCAGCGGCCGATGCAGGTGGCGAGGTTGCGCACCGCGCCGGCCTGCGCCGTCACCACATGCATGTTGACGCCGAGCTTCTGGCCGTACATGCCGCGGGGGTCGCGGATGCCACGGCTCTGGTCGACCGAGAATCCCACCGGAATGGAGTGGATCACCGTGCGGTCCGGCGGCTCCTTCGAGGCGTGGCCGTGATCGAGCACGCGGCGCATGTCGCTGTCGGTGATCTCGCGCCCGTTGAGGGTGATGTCGCTCTTGACCAGGCGCGAGGCGCCGAAGCCGCCGGAGAGGTTGACGACGACCTGGTCCAGAGTCTCGCCCGCCATCTGCTCGGCGGCGTGCGCGGCGGCGAGCACCGACTGGCTCGCCGCGTCGATGTCGACGATGACGCCGTTCTTGACGCCGCGCGAGACCTGGTGGCCGATGCCGACGATCTCCGGCCCGCCGTCGCGCCGTCGCGCGATGAAGCAGCACACTTTGCTGGTGCCGATGTCGACGACGCCGATGGTCCCGCGCGGGCGCGCGGCGAGCTTCTTCATGTGGTCTTTCCCGGTTGGCGGCCCTTCTTGGGCGGGGTCTTCTGGCCTTCGCCCGGCGCGAGACGGACGACGAGGCGGTCGGGCAGGCGCATGTCCACCCGCACGATGGCGCGTTCGAGGATGCCGTCGCTGCGTTCGAGCGCGGCGAGGCGGTGCCAGGCCGCGGCGGCGTCTTCCTCGGGGAGAGCGACGTCGATGCCGCTGTCGAGCTGCAGGTTCCAGCGCCGCCCGCCGACGCGCACCGCGGCGGCGACGTGGCGCGCCAGCTCCGGCTCGCTGGCGAGCATGTCGAGGAGCGCCCCGCCCGCCTGCGGCGCGTCGGGGCCGACCAGCACGAGCAGATTGCCGAAGCTGTCGAGATGGTCGGTCGGCACCACCACGCCGTCGCGGTCGACCAGCACCAGCTTGCCGTCGCGCTGCCAGAAGGCGAGCGGCTGGCGCTCGACGAGGCGGACATAGAGCGTGTCCGGCAGGCGGCGTTCGACCGAGGCGGCGCGCACCCAGGCGAGCGCTTCGAGCCGCCGCTTGGCCTCGATCGGGTCGACGGCGAGGATCGGCGTGCCGCGCCCGACCTCGAGCGCGTCCAGCACCGCCGCGCGGCTGACGCGCTCGCGCCCCTCCACCAGCACGTCGGCGACGGCGAGGCCGCAGCGTCCGGTCCAGGCGAGGAAGGTACGCTCGGCCGATTGCGCGGCGGCGGCGGCGACGCCGCTGCGCTCGA
>JASHTP010000242.1 GCA_030040495.1 Alphaproteobacteria bacterium | reverse complement strand
ACCGCCTACCTCCACGCCTTCGCCGGCGGGCTCGTCTCGGCGGGCGTCCGCCTGATCCCGCTCGGCCAGTCCAACGGGCAGCGCGCGCTCGCCGCGCTCGCGCCGGTGGTCGCCGCCGCGGCGGACTCCGTGCTGACGACGCCGCTCGACGAGATCGGCACCGCCGCTCCCCTCATCGAGCGCTGCTCGATGCGCCATGAAACCCAATATACGAGGCTCTTCCGCTCATGACCCGCTCCCCCCACGGCCCGCTCCGCGTCGGCATCGGCGGCCCCGTCGGCTCGGGCAAGACCGCGCTCGTCGACCGCCTGTGCAAGCACATGCGCGATCGCTACGACATCGCCGTCGTCACCAACGACATCTATACGCGCGAGGATGCCGAGTTCCTGACCCGCTCGGGCGCGCTCGCGCCGGAGCGCATCACCGGGGTCGAGACCGGCGGCTGCCCGCATACCGCGATCCGCGAGGACGCCTCGATCAACCTGGCCGCGGTCGCCGAGATGAGCCGGCGCTTCCCGGGGCTCGATCTCATCTTCGTCGAGTCCGGCGGCGACAATCTCGCCGCCACCTTCAGCCCCGAGCTCGCCGATCTCACCCTCTACGTCATCGATGTCAGCGCCGGCGACAAGATCCCGCGCAAGGGCGGGCCCGGGATCACGCGCTCCGATCTGCTGGTGATCAACAAGATCGACCTGGCGCCGCTGGTCGGTGCGAGCCTCGAGGTGATGGACCGCGACGCGCGCCGGATGCGCGGGAAGCGGCCGTTCCTCTTCACCAACCTCAAGGAGAACCGGGGCGTCGCCGAGATCGCGCGCTTCATCGCCGAAGAGGGCGGGCTCGCGGCGCCGGGCGGGCGCTGACATCGAACTGACATCGTCCCCGGCGCATTGTCCGGGGATGCGACGCCGACCTCCGTCATGATCGACAGCGCGCTCCCGCTCGGGCCGGTCGCGGCGGCGCCTTTCGTCGGCAGTTTTCTCGGCACGCTGGCGCAGCGGCTCCCCGCCGGCGACCCGGTGGTGCTCGCCCGCTCGCGCTGCGGTCACTGCGGCCATCGCCTGGCCGCGCTCGATCTCGTGCCGCTGGCGAGCTGGCTCGCCGCCGGACGGCGTTGCCGCTATTGCGGGCGGCCGATCTCGGTCTTCTATCCGGCGGTCGAGCTTGCCGCCTGCGGCGTGGCGCTCTGGGCTTCTATCGCCCTTTCGGGCGATCGTCTGTGGCTCGGCTGCGCGCTCGGCTGGGCTCTGCTCGCGCTCGCGCTGATCGATTTCCGCGACTACCTGCTGCCGGACGCGCTCACCCTGCCGCTCGTCGCGTTGGGGCTGGTCGCGGCCGCGCTTGATGAGCCGGCCGCGCTCGCCGCGCACGCGCTCGCCGCGGTGGCGGGGTTCGCTCTGTTCCGGTTGATCGCGGTCGCCTATCGCCGCCTGCGCGGCCGCGACGGTCTGGGCGAGGGCGACGCAAAGCTGCTCGCCGCCGCCGGCGCCTGGGTCTCCTGGCAAGGTTTGCCCGATGTCGTGCTGATCGGCGCCGCCTCGAGCCTGGCGCTGGCACTGGTATTGGGCGCCTCGCGGGTTGGCGGGCTCCGCGCCGAGGACCGGCTGCCGTTCGGTCCCGGCCTCTGCCTCGGGCTGTGGCTCGTCTGGCTCTACGCCCCGCCCGGCTGACGCGCGCCGCGGTCACAGAAGGTTCAAGCTCGCATGCTAGCGTCGCCGGTGCCGCTGGCGACAGAGACGGTCATGATGGCAATGGGAGCCGACCGCAAGCCGTTCGAGCGGTCGCTCGCTGCGCGGCTGATCGAGGCGGGAAAGCTCGATGCATCGGCGCTCGATCGAGTCACGCGCCTCCAGGCGAGCAGCGAGGAGCGGCTCGAATCGCTGCTGATCAAACTCGGCCTCGCCGGCGAGCGCGACGTGGCCGAGGCGCTGGCGCGCGAGCTCGGCCTCGCCGTGGCGACGCCCGCCGATTTTCCGGACGCGCCGCTGCTCGACGGCAAGCTCGGCCAGAAGTTCCTGAAGCACGCGGCGGTGCTGCCGCTCGCCGACGCGGCCGACGCGCTCCATGTCGCCATGGTCGATCCGCTCGACGGCTTTGCGCTGCGCGCGATGGAGATGGCCTGCGGCAAGAAGGTGCTGCCGCGCGTGGCGCTTCCGTCCGAGCTCGAGGCCGCCCATGCCCGGCTCTACGAGGCGCAGCAGGGTGCGCTCGCTTCCCTCGTCGACCGCGCCGAGGCAGAGCTCGCGGGCGACGAAGAGCTGACCGAGGATGTCGACCGCCTGCGCGATCTCGCCAGCGAAGGTCCGATCATCCGCCTGGTCAATCAGCTCATCACCCGCGCGGTCGAGAGCCGCGCCTCGGACATCCATGTCGAGCCCTTCCAGAACCGCCTCGTCGTCCGCTACCGCATCGACGGGGTGTTGCGCGAGATGCCGGCGCCGCCGCTGCGCTTCAAGCCGGCGATCGTCTCGCGCATCAAGATCATGGCGCGGCTCAACATCGCCGAACGGCGGCTGCCGCAGGACGGCCGCCTGCGCATCGCCGTGCAGGGCCGCGACTTCGATCTCCGCGTCTCGACGACGCCGACGCTGCACGGCGAGAGCGTGGTGATGCGCATCCTCGACCGCTCGAGCCTCGTCGCCGATCTCGGGACGCTGGGCTTTCTCGAGGATGCGGCGGCGCCGTTCCTCGAGGTGCTGGGGCGGCCGCAGGGCATCCTGCTGGTCACCGGCCCCACCGGCAGCGGCAAGACGACGACGCTCTATACCTGCCTGCAGCGCCTCAACTCGCCGGAGAAGAAGCTCTTCACCGTCGAAGATCCGATCGAATACCAGCTCGAAGGCGTCAACCAGATTCAGGTGAAGCCGCAGATCGGCCTCGGCTTCGCCCAGGTGCTGCGCTCCATCCTGCGGCAGGATCCCGACATCGTCATGATCGGCGAGATGCGCGATCTCGAAACCGCCCAGATCGGCATCCAGGCGGCGCTCACCGGCCACCTCGTGCTTTCGACCTTGCACACCAACGGCGCCGCCGCCACGGTGACGCGGCTCCTCGACATGGGCGTCGAGGATTATCTCGTCACCTCGACCGTCACCGGCATCCTGGCGCAACGCCTGGTGCGCAAGCTCTGCGAGCGCTGCCGCGAGCCCTACGTCGCGCTGCCCGAGCTGGTCGGGCAGCTCCGCCTGCCGCAGTCGGGCGCCGAGACGGTGCTCTATCGTGCGCGCAGCTGCGAGGCCTGCCGCGGCAGCGGCTATCTCGGCCGCGTCGCGGTGATGGAGTTCCTGGTGATGAGCGACGCGGTGCGCCGCCAGGTGCTGCGCCATGCCGAGGCGACGGACCTCCACCGCACCGGCGCCGGCGAAGGCATGCGCTCCATGTACGAGGACGGCCTGCGCAAGGCCGTGCTCGGCATCACCTCGCTCGAAGAGGTGCTGCGGGTGACGCGAGACGCGGGGCTCTGATGCGCTATCGCTGGGAAGCAGTCTCCGCCGCCGGCGAGCACGTCGCCGGCGACATGGAAGCGGAGAGCCAGGCGGCGGTGATCGAGCGGCTGCACGGGCTCGGCCATCTGCCGATCCGCGCCGACGCCGCCGCGGGCGGCGCCCTCGCCCGGCTGCTCGCCTGGGAGTGGCGGCCGCGCCGGGGGCTGCCGGGGCGCGCCCTGGCGCTGATGACGCAGCAGCTCGCGACCTTGCTCCATGCCGGCCTGTCGCTCGATCGCGCGCTCGAGCTGGCGCAGGCGGCGACGGCGCGCCGCGCCGAGCGCGAGTGCCTGGCCGCGCTCACCGACAAGGTGCGCGGCGGCGGCTCGCTCGCCGACGCGCTCGCACTCCAGCCCGCCATCTTCCCCCGCTTCTATGTCGGCATGGTGCGCGCCGGCGAGGCCGGGGCCACCCTCGATGCCACCTTGCGCCAGCTCGGCGAGTTCCTCGAGCGCACGCGCGCGGCGCGCGAGAAGGTGACGTCGGCGCTGATCTATCCCGCCATCGTCCTCGTCACCGGCCTCGGCTCGGTGGCGACGCTGTTCGGCTTCGTCATCCCGCGCTTCCGGCCGCTCTTCGAGCAGGCGGGGGCGGCGCTGCCGCCCGCCGCCCGGGCCATGCTGGCGGCCAGCGACCTGGTGCAGAATTACTGGTGGGCGATGGCGGGCGCGCTGGCGCTGCTCGCGGCCCTTCTCGCGCACCAGCTCCGCGGCGGGGAAGCGCGCCGGCGCTGGGACCGGCGCGTGCTCAAGCTGCCGCTGGTGGGCGAGCTGGTGGCGAAATCGGAGGTGGCGCGCTTTGCCCGCACGCTCGGAACCCTGCTGCGCAACGGCGTGGCGCCGCTCGCCGCCTTGGCGGTGACGCAGGAGACGCTGAGCAATTCGGTCGTCGCCGAGGCGGTCGGCGCGGTCGCCGACAGCCTCAAGCAGGGCAAGGGCCTGGCCGAGCCGCTGTCGCGCAGCGCCGCGGTGCCGCCGCTCGCCATCCAGCTCATCCGCGTCGGCGAGGAGACGGCGCGGCTCGAGGAGATGCTGATCAAGACCGCCGACATCTTCGACGAGGAGCTGGGCCGCACCGTCGAGCGGCTGCTCGCGCTGCTGGTGCCGGCCATCACCATCCTGCTCGGCATCGTCGTCGCGGCGGTCATCGGCTCGATCCTGACCGCCGTGCTGAGCGTCTATGATCTGGCCATGTGAGGAGGAACCGCGTGTCGCTCTCGAGCAGAACCCTTGCCCCGCCGCGTGCGCTGCGGCGCGACGGCGGCTTCACCCTGGTCGAGCTGCTGGTGGTGCTGGCCATCCTCGGCATGATCGTCGCGCTGGTGACGCCGCAGGTGCTCAAATATCTCGGCCGCGCCAAGACCGAGACGGCGCGCATCGAGATCCAGACGCTGGGCAATGCGCTCGACCTGTTCCGGCTCGACATGCAGCGCTACCCGACGCAGGAGGAGGGGCTCGAGGCGCTGGTCGCCGCGCCGCCGGGCGCCGACCAGTGGAGCGGCCCTTACCTCAAGCAGAACAAAGTGCCGCTCGATCCCTGGGGCCGGCCCTATCGCTACCGCATGCCCGGCGAGCATGGCGAGTACGATCTCTATTCGCTCGGCCCCGACGGCAGCTCCGGCGGCGAGAAGCAGGAAATCACCAGCTGGTGAAGCCGATGCGCGACGCCGGCTTCACTCTGGTCGAGTTGCTGGTCGTGCTGGCGGTGCTGGCGCTGGTCTTGACGCTGCTGCCGCCGCTGCTCGAAGGCGATCAGGCGAGGGCCGAGCTCACCGCCGCCGCGCGCGAGGTCGCCGCCGCGCTGCGCGAGACGCGCGGCCTGGCGTTGCGCGACGGCCGCGTCGAGAGCTTCGCCGTCGACGGCAGGGCCGGCACTTTTCGCGCCGGAGCGTCCGGCCGCCTGCACCATTTGCCGGCGGGGCTCCGCCTATCGCTCGATCCGCCCGCCGGCGGCGCGGCGGCGGCGCAGGGCGTGATCCGCTTCTTCGCCGACGGCAGCTCGACCGGCGGCGGGCTGGCGCTGGCGCAGGGAGGACGCCGATCGCATGTGGCGGTGGACTGGCTTACCGGGCGCGTCTCGCTCGACGCCGCGCGCTGAGGCGCGCGGCTTCACCCTGGTCGAAGTGCTGGTGGCCTTCGCCATCGCGTCGCTGCTGCTCGTCGCGATCCTGCGCATGCTGACCGTCGACCTCGCCGGCGGCGAACGCTCGGACGCCTATACGGCGGCGACGATCCTGGCGGAATCGACGCTCGACGCGCTCGGCGTGGTGACGCCGCTGGCGCCGGGCGCCGCCGAGACGCGCGACGGACGCTTCCGCATCGCCGCGTCGGTGGAGCGCTATCATGATCCGGGCGGCGTCGGCGGCGACGCGCAGTATCTCGTGCTCTATCGCGTCGCCGCCACGGTGTCCTGGCGCGAGCGCGGGCGCGAGCGCTCGGTCTCGCTCTGGACCTTGCGGCTCGGGCCGCAATCATGAGCCGCGCGCCGGCGGCACGGGCGGCGGGCTTCACCCTGGTCGAGCTGCTGGTGGCGCTCACGCTTTTCGCCGTGCTCTCGGTGCTGCTGTTCGGCGCCGTGCGGTTCGGCATGCGCGCGACCGAGGTGGGCACGGCGCGGCTCGAGCGGGCGGGCGACATCGCCGCGGCGGCGGGCTTCCTGCGCAACGAGCTCGCCGACGCGCAGCCGCTCGAGAAGCAGCAGGACGACCGCAGGACGATCGCCTTCGACGGCGAGGCCGACAGCGTCGAGTTCACCGCGCTGACGCCGGCCTATCTCGCGCCCGGCGGCTGGCACGTGCTCAAGGTCGCGTTCGAGCGGCGCGACGCCGCCGGCCGCCTGGTGCTGAGCTGGCGCCTGGTGCGCGCCGACGAGGGCGACGATGGGCCTTTGGCGTCCGGCCGCGCCGTGCTGCTCGAGGGGGTGAAGAGTGTCGAATTCGGCTATTTCGGTGCCGCGGCGGAGGGCGACCGGCCGCAATGGCACGAGCGCTGGCAGGACGCCGCGAGCCTGCCGGCGCTGGTGCGCCTGCGCATCGCCTTCGCCGACGGCAAGCGCGCGCCGGATCTTCTCGTCGCTCTGCGTGCGGCTGGCGCGGTCTGGCGCCCGTGATCGGCTGCCGCGCGCGGCTCGATGGCTGGATCAAAAAAAGCCGCTGCCGGCGCGGCGCGCCGGCAGCGGGACAAATGGGGGAGCGGCCGAAGCCCTAGAGGCGTCCCCAACTATGCTCGTCGAACCCGCCGGTGATGGTGCCATCGAGGGGGTCGAGGATGAGCGGCCGCAGGTTCGGCCGAGCCTCGAAGTCGAACATGTTCATGATCGATCCCGAGAGCTGATCGAACGAATAGGATCCCAGCGGCTGGCCCGCCGGCAGGACCGAACCGTCGACGAAGCCGAGATTCCAGTTCTGCTCGATGAAGCGCATGCTCGAGGTCTGGTCGGTCACGGAGTGATCGATATAGTTCTCCTTGGCCCAGGGCGAAATCACCAGGAACGGCAGGCGCGGGCCATAGCCGCAACGGCCGGCTCCCGGAGGCGCGCCGACCGGCGCCGGACCGCACACCCCGGAAGTCGTGATCCCGGCCCCGTTCGTCGGCGCCGTCGCGGTCGACAGCGGCAGCACGGGGATGGCCGAGTCGTTGGCGTTGGTCTCGTTGTCGTCGCCGCCGATCCCCGGGATGGTCAGGCTCGCCGAGCCGAGATTGGCCGAGTGGTTGACGATCGGTCCGGCGGTATGGTCGTACCAGCCGTCGGAGTCATCGTAATTGATGATGACTGCCGTCTCGCCCCAGAAGGGCGATTGCTGCAGCGCATTGAGCACCGTGACCAGGAAGGTCTGCTCGGTCAGCGGATCGGAATTGCCGGGATGCGCGTTCTGGTATTTGGGCGGCTTCAGATAGGAGACCGCCGGCAGGTTGCCGTTGTTCAGCGCGTTGAAGAAGTCGCTGATGTCGTATTGGTGGTTCGCCTGGTCGCTCTTGCCGATCTCTTGCGGTGTGTCGGGCGACGGCCGCAAATGGTGCGGGTTGCGCGTCGAGGGATAGTATTGGAAGGGCTCATGATGGGGCACGTAATCCGCGGTCGAGGTGTGGATGTCGGTGGGCGGCGTGGTCTGCCCGACCGTGGGGTTCGGCACGATGAAAGCCGGCGAGGTCGCCCCCGGCGGCGTGTACTCGTGCTCGATATGCGACGAACCGCACACGGCCGGCGCGCCGGTCGACGGGTTATAGGGCGTGGTCGGGGTGAAGCCGCCTTGGAACCAGCCCCAGGTGACGCCCTGCGCGTTGAGGAGATCGCCGATGTTCTTGCCCGAGACGATCTCGAGGGTGCCCTGGCCGGTCTTGGTGCCGCCCTTGTCGGCGCCGCAATCGTCGAGCGCGGGATCGCTGTCGCCGGTGATGGTGACGTGAGGGCTCGATGTCGCGACGGCGCCGCCGGCGAAGGTCAGGGCGATGACGGCGTTGCCGGTCTGCCCCGAGACCAGGTTGACCGCGCCGACCGTCGACGGGCCGAACATCGTGCCGTAGGAATTGTCGTTCATCGCGAAGTGCTGGGCGTAGTTCCACATCGCGGTGACGGTATTGCCGTCGAAATAACCCATCACGGTCGCGCCGTTGCTCTGGCAGCCCAGGCCGATATCGGCGGTCGCCTGGACGAACTTGTCCATCAGCCCGCCATCGAAGGCCTTCTGCTCGTCGGTGTAGTCGTGATCCATATCGCAGGTGTAGGCCTCCGACCGGTCGAGCCGGAACGGCGCGCTGAGGTTCGGGTTGTTGTTGAGCAGGCCGGCCGCGGCAAGCGTGTTGGCCGCCGGCGTGTCGTCGCGCGCCACGAATTTCGGCTCGCCGGCCGGATTCGTGGCGACCGGATAGGTGGCGAAGTAATGGTCGAAGCTGATGTTCTCGAAGAAGATGACGACCACGTGCTTGATCGGCGTCTGGGTCGTCGGATCGGCGGCGGTCGCCGGTAGCGTCGCGACGCCGGCGAGCATGGTGCTCGCGACGAGCGTCGCGAGTTTTCGTTTCCACCGCCGAATGTCTTTGAACTTCATTGTCTTTCCCCCGCTGACATGGCTGCTGCGCGAAATGCCCGGCCCACGCGGTGGCGGGCGTGCCCCGAAATCGTCGTGAATCTGCGGCCACTCACATGCGCAGATCCTCGACCCCCCTGGGCTCCGACGGTTCCCGAGTGGTGCCTGCACGGTCACGCTAGTCGGCGCCGGTTACGGTTTGTTGGCGGAATCGTGCAGGATTGTTGTCGCGCCCGTCCTTGCGGGCCGAAGTCATAAAAGCGCAAAGCTCGGATGCTCAAATCGCGCCGATCGGTTTCGCTCCGGGTCATGCGGACCGCCGCCGCGGCCCTTCGCCGCCGAAGAGAGACGCCGTCATCATCGCCGCAGATGTCGAGGGCCGCCATGGCGCGTACCGCAGAACTGCCGAAGTCCGCTTCGATCCGTCCGGCGCCGAGCGCAGTGCTCGTCTCGCTCCTGCTGGCCGTTTCGGTCGTTTCGGCGGCGCGCTCCGAGACGCTCGATGCGGCCGCGGAACGCTATCGGCCCTACATGATCGCGGATATCGACCGCTCGCTCGCCGGCGCGCGGATGCTCGAGGACCGCATTGCCGTCAAGGACCTGGCGGGCGCGAAGAAGGCGTGGATCGAAGCGCGCGTCGGCTGGGAGCGCGCCGAGGTCTTCACCAGCGCCTACGTTCCCGATCTCGACCAGGAGATCGACGCATGGCCGAACGCGCTCGCGGGATTTCACGCGATCGAGGCGAAGCTGTTCGGCGCCGGCTCCCTGGACGTCGGCGACGAGACCGGCGCCCTCATCTTCAATCTCGCGGATTTGGACGTGAAGGTCCATCACGTCGAGCTTCTGCCGCAGCGGATGCTCAACGGTACCGCGCGGCTGGCCTATGAGCTCGGCGAGAGCAAGGCGGATGGCGGCGAGTCGCGCTTCAGCGGCACGTCGCTCGACGACATGCGCAACAACATCGAGGGAATCCGCCTGGCGTACACGACGATCTTCGCGCCGATGCTCGAGGCGCATGATCGGAGGCTCGCGGCGGCGGTGCGCGCGAAGATCGATCGGGTGACGATGCTGGTCCAGGTTCCCGACCTGACGCGGCTCGATCCCGACAAGCTGCGCGCGGCGAGCGAGGAGCTGGTGCTGGCCTTGCAGGCCGCGGCGCCCGCCCTCGGGCTGCGCAGCCCGACCTTGGAAGAGATCGCGGAATAGCCGGGGGAGGGCGCGCAATGTCGCTGTCGCTGTCGCTGTCGCGCCGGCTGCCGGCGATCGCCGCCGCGCTCGCGGCGGGGCTGCTGTGGCTCGCCGCGCCGCAGGCGGCGGCCTTTCCGGTGCGCGGCGATCAGACATTGCTGCCGCAGGGCAGCGACCTGAACGAGGAGGCGCTCGACCAGCCGCGCGAGCTGTTCCACTCCGAGGCGCTGGGCGGCCGCAAATCCTATCTCGTCAATCTCGGCGATCTCGCCTTCAGCGCCCCGACCCTGCTGGGCGGTCTGGCGCGGCGGGCCGGGATGAGCTGCTCGACCTGCCACCGCAACGGCGTCTCGAATCCGAAGCTTTACATTTCCGGCCTGTCGTCGCGTCCGGGCAATTTCGACACCACCGGCGCGTTGTTCAACCCCGCGGCCGACAACGGCGTGCTCGATCCCGTCACCATTCCGAGCCTGCGCGGCGCGCGCTACCTCGCGCCCTACGGGCATGACGGGCGGATGGCGTCGCTGCGCGATTTCGTCCACAACGTCATCGTCAACGAGTTCGCCGGTCCGGAGCCGTCGCCGGCGATTCTCGACGCCATGGTGGCTTACATCCAGGACGTCGATTTCCTGCCCAACCCGCGCCTGGCGACGGGCGGGCGGCTTGCGCCGGCGGCAAGCGCGGCCGAGCGGCGGGGCGAGGCGCTCTTCGTCAAGCCCTTTCCGCACGATCCGGCGCTGAGCTGCGCCGCGTGCCACGTGCCGTCGGCCGCCTTCGTCGATCACCGCCAGCACGACGTCGGTTCCGGCGGTCTTTTCAAGACGCCGACGCTGCTCAATGCCGATTTCAACGCGCCCTATTTCCACGACGGACGGTATGGCGATTACGGGAAGGTGGTCGCGCATTTCGACCGCTTCTACGCTCTCGGCCTGTCGGCGGAGGATCGACGGGACCTCGTCGCCTATCTCGACGCCGTCGGCGACGGGCAACAACCCTATATCCGGGACGGGCTCGCCGCCGATCTCAAGGAGATCGCGGATTTTTCCAGCGTGCTCGATACCGCGATCCCGGCCCACGACGCGCCGATCATCACCCTCGCGGTGGAGACGGTCGGCGGCGAGCTGCGCGACATGACGGAGAATTTTCCCGACCGCAAGGACACGACGGTCGATGGCGGCGTCGAAGAGCGCGGACTCGCCCGCGCGGCGCTCAAGGAATTGGTGTTGGGCTTGCGGCGGGTGGAAATGGCCGCCGCGGCGCGGGATTTCGACGCCGCCGCGGCGGCCTATCGCGACTATGGCGAGCGCGCGGCCGGCCTGCCCGCGGTGCTCCGGCGTGCGGAGCCGTGGTCGCTTTATAATGTCGCGGTCCACGATGCGCACTACGCGGCCTTGCGCCGGATGCTGCAGGCGGCAACCAAACCGCTGCGCTGACGCGGCGACGGGAGCGGAAGGTCGGCCGGTGGCGCGGCGCCTCGCCGAGGGGCCGCCCGGTCCGTCACCGAAGCGACATCGTTCTGTCACGCCGATCGGCGAAGGTCATAGCGGTGTTCTCGTCAGCGATCGGTCCGTCGATGCGGCTTTCCCGGAGCGCCTACCTGCCTTCTCTGAACGCCGCCTGGCGCTGGTGGAGCCGCGAGCTCGCCGCGCTCGTGCCCGAGCGCTGGCGGCGCCGCCTGATCGAGCGGCGCGGCCCGCTCGTCCTGGCGCTCGAGGGCGACGATTGCGCGGCGCTGATCCGGCGCGGCGGCGGCGGCGAGGAGCGGCTTGGTCGCCTCGATCTCGCTCCCGCCGCAGCGGCGCAGTCGCGCGCCGCTCTCGCCGCTCTCGGCCCGCGCCTGCGCCGCAACTCCGGCGTCGTCGTCGTCCGCGTCCCCGCCGAAGCGGCGCTCCGCACCGTTCTCGCCTTGCCGCTGGCGGCGGCGGGCAATCTCGAGCAGGTGGTGGCGTTCGAGCTCGACCGGCGCACGCCGTTCCGCAGCGAGGAGGTCTATCGCAGCCAATATATGCTGCGCCGCGACGCCGCGTCGAAGCGTCTTGCCGTGCAGCTCACCCTGGTGCCGCGCCCGCCCGTCGAGGCGGCGCTGGCGGCGGCCGAGCGTCTCGGCCTCGTCGTCGAGCGCGTCGAGGTGGCGGGC
>JASHTP010000241.1 GCA_030040495.1 Alphaproteobacteria bacterium | reverse complement strand
CGAGCCGCCAGCGGCGATGCCGCCCCCGGGCGCAGCCGCCCCGGCGCCGCCCGCGCCCGGCGGCGCGGTGCAATGCGTCGTGCCGCTGGCGGGTTATGGCTATCCGGCCTACCCCTACGCTTATCCGCCCTATTAGGGCCGGCGCGGTCTCAGCCGAGGCGCTTTTCGAAATAGACGCGGTCGAAGCCGTCTTCTTGCTTCGCGCCGGTCTGGCGGAAGCCCAACGCCGGATAGAATCGGAGAGCCTCGGTCATCTTGACGTGCGTATAGAGCTGCAATGCCGGCAGGCCGAGCCGCTTCGCTTCGGCCTCGGCGAAGCCGAGCAGAGCGCGGCCGACGCCGTGATGCTGCGCCCGAGGCGCCACCGCCAGGATGTCGATGAAGAGATGGTCGGTTTTCGGACGCTGGACGATGAGACCGAGCCGTTCGCCTTCCTGCTCGAGAATATGGACCTCGCCCGCGGCGATGTTCGCCGCGTGATCGGCAGTCATCGTCGCGGGCTTGCGCCCCATGCGCGGGATATAGGCCCCGAACGCCGCGTCCACCGTGTCGGCCACCCACGCGGCCTCGTCGGCGCGGGCTGGACGGATCATGTCAGGCCAGCGCGGCGCAGGCGCGCTGGAGGCGGGTGCAGGCCTCGGTGAGGTTCTCGGTCGAGGTGGCGTAGGAGATGCGGAAATGCGGCGAGAGCCCGAAGGCCACGCCCTGCACCATCGCCAGCCCCTCCGACTCGAGCATGTACTGCACGAAGTCGGTGTCGGTTTCGATCTTCTTGCCCTTGGGCGTGCGCTTGCCGATCGTGCCGGCGCATGAGGGATAGACGTAGAAGGCGCCTTCCGGCCGCGGGCAATGGATGCCCGGCGCGCGGTTCAGCATCTCCACCACCAGGTCGCGGCGCTGCCGGAAGCTCTCATTGTGCTTCGGGATGAAGTCCTTGGGCCCGTTCAGCGCCTCGACCGAGGCGGCCTGGCTGATCGAGCTGGCGTTCGAGGTCGATTGCGACTGGAGCGTGGTCATCGCCTTGATGAGCTGGACCGGCCCGCCAGCGAAGCCCAGGCGCCAGCCCGTCATGCAATAGGCCTTGGAGACGCCGTTGAGCGTCAGCGTGCGCGAATAGAGCTTGGGCTCGATCTCGGCGATGGTACGGAACTCGAACCCGTCATAGACGAGATGCTCGTAGATGTCGTCGGCCAGCACCCAGACATGGGGATGGCGCAGCAGCACGTCGGCGACGGCGCGCAGCTCGGCGGGGCTGTAGGCGGCGCCGGTCGGATTCGACGGCGAGTTCAGAATCAGCCACTTGGTCTTGGGCGTGATCGCCTGCTCGAGCTCTTCGGGGCGCAGCTTGAAGCCGTTGTTTTGCGAGCACGGCACCGCTACCGGCGTGCCTTCGGCGAGCAGCACGATGTCGGGGTAGGAGACCCAGTAGGGCGCCGGGATGACGACCTCGTCGCCGGGATTGAGCGTGGCGAGCAGCGCGTTGAACAGCACCTGCTTGCCGCCGGTGCTGACGATGATCTGATTGGGAGCGTAGTCGAGGCCGTTCTCGCGCTTGAACTTGGCGATCACCGCTTGCTTGAGCTCGGGCGTGCCGTCGACCGCGGTATAGCGCGTCTTGCCCCCGTCGATGGCGCGCTTCGCCGCCTCGCGGATGTTCTCCGGCGTGTCGAAATCGGGCTCGCCCGCCGACATGTCGATGACGTTGCGGCCGGCCGCCTTCATCTCCAGCGCGATCTTGGTCATGGCGAGAGTCGCGGAGGGCTTGATGCGCGACATACGGTCGGCGATGAACGGCATGGCGACGTTACCGGGCTCGGGTGGGTGAAGCGCCGTACCCTAATGCGCGCCTCGCCGCCGCGCAACCGCGGCGCGCGCAACGCTGCCGGCGAATTTTGCGCCTCGTTGCGCCGTCGCGCGGACGCAAGAAAAAGACGCGGACCGGCCGCGCGGCCTCAGTTCCTTTCGCCGCCGGCAGACCCTCCCGCCGGGGTCGCTCTGGCGTCGCCGCGACGCACGCCTTATCTTAGCGCCATGCCGTTGCTTACCGCCGCGCGCGGCTCGGCCCAGGGCGGCCAGCGCTTCGTCATCCAGTCCGAATTCCAGCCTGCCGGCGACCAGCCGCAGGCGATCGCCGAGCTCTACCGGGGACTCGAGCGCGGCGAACGCGAGCAGGTGCTGCTCGGCGTCACCGGCTCGGGCAAGACCTTCACCATGGCGCACGTTATCCAGCGCAGCCAGCGCCCGGCGCTGATCCTGGCGCCGAACAAGACGCTGGCGGCGCAGCTCTATGGCGAGATGAAGAGCTTCTTCCCCGACAATTCCGTCGAGTACTTCGTCTCCTATTACGACTACTACCAGCCCGAGGCCTATGTGCCGCGGACCGACACCTATATCGAGAAGGAATCCTCGATCAACGAGCAGATCGACCGCATGCGCCATTCGGCGACGCGCGCCATCCTCGAGCGGCGCGACACGGTGATCGTCGCCTCGGTCTCCTGCATCTACGGCATCGGCTCGGTCGAGACCTATTCCGAGATGGCGTTCAGCCTCGCCGCCGGCGAGCGCGTCAACCGCACCCAGCTTCTCGCCCGGCTGGTGGAGCTGCAGTACCGCCGCAACGACGCCAACTTCGCGCGCGGCACCTTCCGCGCGCGCGGTGACACGATCGAGCTCTTCCCGGCGCATTACGAGGACCGTGCCTGGCGGCTGTCGCTGTTCGGCGACGAACTCGAGGCGATCCACGAGTTCGACCCGCTGACCGGCGAGAAGACCGGCGCGCTCGACGAGATCACCATCTATCCCAACAGCCACTACGTCACGCCCAAACCGACGCTGCTGCAGGCGATCGAGCAGATCAAGATCGATCTGAAGGCGCGGCTGGAGGAATTCCACGCCCAGGGCAAGCTGCTCGAGGCGCAGCGGCTGGAGCAGCGCACCACCTTCGACATCGAGATGATGGCGGCGACCGGGAGCTGCGCCGGCATCGAGAACTATTCGCGCTATTTGACCGGGCGCAAGCCGGGCGAGCCGCCGCCCACGCTCTTCGAGTATCTGCCCCAGGACGCGCTCGTCTTCTGCGACGAGAGCCACGTCACCATCCCGCAGCTCGGCGGCATGTTCCGCGGCGATTATGCGCGCAAATCAACGCTTGCCGAATACGGCTTCCGGCTTCCCTCCTGCATCGACAACCGGCCGCTCAAGTTCGAGGAATGGGACACGATGCGCGGCCAGACCGTGTGCGTGTCGGCGACGCCGGGACCGTGGGAGATGGAGCGCACCGGCGGCGTCTTCGTCGAGCAGGTGGTGCGCCCGACCGGCCTCGTCGATCCCGTCCCCGTCGTCCGGCCGGTCGAGAACCAGGTCGACGACCTCATGGCGGAATGCCGCGACTGCGCCTTGAAGGGGCAGCGCGTGCTGGTGACGACGCTGACCAAGAAGATGGCCGAGGCGCTCACCGAGTATTTCCACGAGAACGGCATCCGCGTGCGCTACATGCATTCCGACGTCGACACGCTCGAGCGCATCGAGATCATCCGCGACCTCCGGCTCGGAGTCTTCGACGTGCTGGTCGGGATCAATCTCCTGCGCGAGGGACTCGACATCCCGGAATGCGCGCTGGTCGCCGTCCTCGACGCCGACAAGGAAGGCTATCTGCGCTCGCGCACCGCGCTCATCCAGACCATCGGCCGCGCCGCGCGCAACCTCGAGGGGCGCGCCATCCTCTATGCCGACCGGGTCACCGAGAGCATGAAGGCGGCGATCGGCGAGACCAACCGCCGGCGCGAGAAGCAGCAGGCCTACAACGCCGCCCACGGCATCACCCCCGAAAGCGTGCGCCGCGGCATCGCCGACATCCTGGAGAGCGTCTACGAGCAGGATCACGTCACCGTCGGCCTCGGCGAGAGCGCGCAGGCGCACTACCAGGGCTCGAACCTGAAGGCGGTCATCGCCGATCTCGAGAAGCAGATGCGCGCCGCCGCCGCCGATCTCGAGTTCGAGGAGGCGGCGCGGCTGCGCGATGAGATCCGCCGCCTG